>CAZOBT010000022.1:4186-16493 GCA_964578025.1 uncultured Rhodocyclaceae bacterium
CACGCCAATCCCGCATCCCTCGGCTAATATGCCAATTTGTTTAGGTCAAATTCAGTCTAATGCCAGAATTGCCGAAATGGAATTTACCTTACATGCTCCAGATTTTGACCTACCTGCCTTACAAGCCTTATTGGATAAGCATGGTATGGCAATTCCGCAACTCGCCTTAGACCATGTGCATGGATGGTTGCGCGGCTTTATGGATTTGGTCTTTGTTTGGCAAGGTAAATTTTATGTTTTGGATTGGAAATCGAATTACCTTGGCGCGAATTTGGCGGATTACCACCAAAGTGCGATGGCAGAAGCCATGTTCAGCCACGGTTACACCTTGCAATCCTTAATCTACTGCATTGCCCTACATCGCTACCTTGAGCAACGCCTGCCTAATTACGACCCTGCCACCCATTTAGGCGGTAGCGTTTATCTCTTTATTCGTGGGGTGCGCCCTAATACCGGAACGCAAGGCATGTATGTCTGGCAACCCGACTGGGAACTCTTACAAGCGAGCAATGCGTTGCTGGGAAAGGTGAAAGAAATAACGTAATATCAATTAGTTAAAGCTCTCCCCCCGCCAAGGGATTACCCCAGAAGGGGGGGGAGCTTTGGTTCGACCTTATTTCTTCAACGCATCCCGAATTTCACGTAACAACGCGACTTCGGCGGTTTCCTCTGGGGCAGGGGCGGCTTCGGCAACAGGCTCAGGGGCTGGCTCGCCACGTAAGCGGTTAATTTGCTTTACCAACATAAAAATCACAAAGGCTAAGAGCAGGAAATTCACCAACACGGTGATAAAACTACCATAGGCAAAGACGGGAATCCCCGCTTTCTTAATGTCGGCCAACACAGTAAGGTTATTGGGGTTTTTGCCAAGGACAACAAACAAATTTGAGAAATCCAAGTTACCAATTAACGCCGAAACCAAAGGCATAATCAGATCGGCAACAATTGAATCCACAATCTTGCCAAACGCCCCTCCAATAATCACCCCAACAGCTAAATCAAGGGCATTCCCTTTGACCGCAAACTCTTTAAACTCACTCACAATACCCATCGCAGCTCCTTTAGTGGGAAATTTAGCGGGAAAAACAGAAAGAAAAAGGAAGAAAGAAAAAAGGCAGAAGAAAAATCAGCGACGGCGACTGGCTTTTGCTGGCGCGTGTTTTTCTTTCACTACCCCTGAGCCACGCACTTTTTGGAAATGCGCCGCCGGAGCGGGAGTACGGCTGTGCAATTGCACACTTGGCACACTATGACGACCCCGCACACCACGACTACGGCTCTCGACACTAATATCGGTCGTGGTCAAAGAAGGCGCGGCTAAGGCGAGCTTCATCCCCTGGGATAATTTACTACTGGCACGTAAGCCGCTATTCAAACGCACAATCTCGCCCAACGACATCCCATGTTGCTTTGCCACTTGTGCCAAGGTTTCACCCTTGCCTACGACATGGGTACGTTGTACCGAAGCCGCTTTGTTAGTCGCAGCGGCTGCCGCCACAGCAACGGCGGCGGGAGCAAACGCCCGTGCTGTGGCACTGGCAAAGGCGTTAGCGTTGTTAGCAAACGGATTTTCTGTCGTTGCACTGACGGGATCGCTTGGAGTCACTTCGGTGGCGGGAACAAGCAAGGTATGTCCAGCCGATAACTTCGCTTGAGGGTGCAAGCTGTTAACGCGTTTTAAATCGGCTTGCGCAATACCAAAACGGCTAGCTAATGCGTCTAAACCTTCACCAATTTTTAGTGTATAGGTTTGCCAAGAAGCTAATGGCTGAGCATAGGCTTTAAGGTTGTCCCAGAAGGTGGTGACTTTTTCGGCGGGTAAGACCAGTTTTGATTCGGCCTTAATGACTGGGCGATTGTGCGCGGGGTTTAGAGCCACAAACTCATCCACTGGCATATTGGCTAAACGTGCCGCCACTTTGACATCAATCGCACTGGGTGGGGTGACAGTGGCAAAGTAAGGTTGATTTTGTACAACAGGTAAATTCAGTTGTGCCACCAAGGCTGGATTCGCAAAGATGTTCTTTAAGGCTTGTAGCTTTGGTACGTAATGCTTGGTTTCTTTCGGCATATTCAGGCTATCGTAATCGGTCGGTAGCCCAAGAGATTCATTTTTACGGATGGCACGCGCCACCGCATTTTCGCCCCAGTTATAGGAGGCTAAGGCTAAATGCCAGTCACCATGCAGGTCATAAATGGTTTGTAAATAATCGAGGGCAGCATTGGTGGAAGCCACCACATCGCGGCGTTCATCTTTCCACCAGTCTTGTGCCAAGTTATAGGTTTTGCCAGTGGACGGAATAAATTGCCATAAACCAGACGCATGTGCATGTGAATAGGCCATCGGATTCATCGCACTTTCGACCATGGGCAATAAGGCGATTTCAGTGGGCATACCACGTTTTTCTAGCTCACCAACAATGTGGTACATGTAACGGCGGCTGCGTTCGACCATGCGCCGTAAATATTCTGGCTGATTGCGGTAGCGTTGTTCATAGGACTGCACAATCGGATTTTGCAAATCCTGCATCGCAAAGCCATTGCGAATGCGCTCCCAGAGGTCATCTTGTTGGCGAGTTAAATCAATCGGTGTCACTGCCGTTGGTGGAGTAATTTGCTGGATAGCGGGTACGGCATTTTCTTCACTACGCAGTGGGGCAGCAGGTTCTGTACGAATTTCGGCATGTAAAGGATGGCTGTGCACCCATAAGGCCAAGGCGGCAAACACACTGCGCGACATTGCCCGTTTGCGTTTTTTTAAGGCGGTAGCGGCATGAGTTAAGGTTTTTGCGTACACGAATAATCCTCCCCACGGAAGTCAAGCAATCTTGGGATTATAACGTGCCGTACCGCCGGTTAGCGTTTTTCTCACTTTTTAGCACGATGGATTACTTGGACTACTCGAAGCGGCGAGCTTGGGGGCTTGGGCTGACCATTGGCCTGACCATTTGGCTGACCAAGGTGGGTAATACCACCCACCATGATTCGGCTTTGCAACGTTCACGAAAACCGGTGCGCGAGTCTTTCTTGTGCCGCAACACCAAGGCTTCGACATGCGCAGAAATGATTTGCTCATGGGAGAGGTCAAGTTGGCACGCCTGCGCTAAACAACACACCACCAATCCCGAACGCGGGTCACGTAATTCAATACCGTGCTCTCCTGCACTGACGGTTAGGGCATAACCGTAATGCAAATTCGCTAAGACTTGATGAATCGAATGTTGTGCGGCATGACGACCAGCAAAATCTAAATCGACCTCACCCATGCCAAAGAAACGGTAATGACGAGTTAAGGCTTGCCACGGAGTTGAGGCAAGCGCGGGGGCGACCCGTCGCCGCACGGCTGCCCCGCGTAAATTTGGACTAAAGGGATTTGGGCTGTCCATGCTTTCACAAAGCAAGAGGGTATCTTGCGCCCGTGTCATCCCAACATAATACAAACGCCGCTCAGCAGGGTTATTTTGCCAATCCCCAGTATCCAAGATGATGACATGGCGAAACTCTTGCCCTTTCGCGCCATGCACCGTGCTTAAGGTTAATGCGCCCTCGTTTTGGTGATACTGCGTATCGGCAGAGAACTCATAGAGCGAATCCAAAACCATTGAGGTAGGAATACGGTTTTGTTGCCAATTCAGATTTAACTCATGAATAAAATCGCCTAATCGCCGCGCCCACGGATTATTTTTAGCATAGTTTTGCCGCACAAACCAACGTAACAAGGCCAATGGATGTAAAGCCCGCTGGCGTTTCGCATGTAATAAATCGAGGAGCTGGCGGATTTCTTTGGTTTGATGCAAGCGTGGGGCATTCTTAGCCTGACCGCTTAAATGAAAAGGAATGCCTTGGCTTTCACACCAAGCACGTAAGGGACGCAAGGCTTTATGGGTACGTGCTAAAATTGCAACGTCATCAAAACGGCAATTTGGATCAAGAGCCTGCCAGCGTTGGATTTCCTTAATCACCGCCATGGCTTGTAAGCAAGGATCGGCAGGGGTTGGCAAAATTTGTACGCGCCCTTGCCCCAAGGCATCAAGCAGTTGCCATTCTCCACCGGGCGGCTGCAACGCCCGCGCCGCATTGATATGCACTGGGTGAGCGGCTTTCAGCCGTTCTGAGTTTTGTGCAATGACGGCATTGGCGGCAGCAATGATGTGTCCTGAAGAACGATAGTTTTCAACTAAATAATCGACTTTGGCATGATAGTCGGTTTGAAAGCGTTGAATAAACGTGTTGCTGGTTGCTCGGAAGGCATAGATATTTTGGTCATCATCGCCGACTGCCATCAGGTGCAGATTGGCCTCTTTATCTTGTTGGCTACGCCCAACAAGACCCGCAATAAGGCGATATTGCCATTCATCAATGTCTTGATATTCATCGACCAAAATATAGCGATAGCCTGCCAATAAACGCTCACGAATCAGTTCAGCGTTTTCGTCTTGCACCGAATCAGGGGGCAGGTTGTTTGCGGTGTTATGACTATGGCTGGGAGGATGAATGGCATCCGCCGTGCCTTCTAACAAGGCCACCGCCTGTTCTAACACCATATCTAAACGCGCTTGGAGGCGATCAAATTGTGCTGACGGGGGACGAGTAAAGTCGCTACGGTCGGGGTTCTCAACCAAATAGGTCAAACTACTGCCAGTTAAACGTAAGGCCAAGGAATGGTAAGTGAGCACCGTCACGGCAAAGGCTTCGCTCCCAATCAGGGCAAATAAACGCTTGCGAATTTCCCATGCGGCGTGGCGATTAAAGGTTAAAACAATCAGGCTGGTGGCAGGTTCACGTTGTACCCGTACCAACCATGCAACGCGATGCACAATGACGCGGGTTTTCCCTGAGCCCGGCCCGGCAAGCACTAAACGATTGGTATCACTGCGAGCAGTGACCAATTCCTCCTGCAAGGGATGCTGCAAGCTCTCCACAATACGTTGCCAAGATTCTTGCGTAGTAGCACGTTCCAGCATGTCGCGCTGTCCGGGGAAATACCGCCGTAAGAAGTCATTTTTTTGCAGGATAAAGTAGGCATGAACAAAACCTAAGGCTTTTTCTAGGTTGCCTAAGGCTAAGCGTGCATATTCATGCACCACATGAATTTGTAGCGTCTTTTCTTGGTAATGCTGCTTTAACGGCTCAAAGTCTGCCACGGTAAAGCCACGTTTTTCCTCGCGTTTGACCTGTAAGGTCATGGCGGAGCGAAAAATTGATTTGCCACGATCCAGAATCAGGACATCGTTATCGTGTAGATACAACAACCCTGCATCAATGGCGCGTGCCATTTTTTCACCATGAAAGCGTTGCCCAAGTACCGGATCATTGCGTAGAGCATCGCTTAAATCCCCTAGGCGGCAATTGACCCGCAGCTTAACCCCACGCACCCCTGGCTCAATCTTACGCAGCAACGATTGCAGTAACACCGTAGCAATTTGTTGGCGACGCATCGAAATTTCACGGATTTTTTCCCAAACATGCAGGGTGCGGAGTTGCAGAATTTCGCGCCGAATCACATGGATTTGCAATAAGGGAGAACGATCACCTATCCCCACTCCAACGCCTGCTCCTGCCCCCGTTTCGCCAAACGGCAAAGCCAAAGAGTGTAAGAGTTGCAGGACATGGTTAGGCAAAAGTTCAACATGGGTGCGTAGCTTCATTTCTTGGCAAATGCCACGCAAATTTAAGCTCTGCCACTCTGTACCATAGGCTTCAGGCAGCAGCTCACACAACAAATCAAGCAATGCGTGCTCGCAGGCAAACAATCGTTGTAAACGTTCGCTGGATGGGTCTTTCACCCCGCGCCGTAATAACACGCCGAGTTCTATATCGTTACTGAGTAAATCCAGTTGTTCTAATTGACACAAAATATGCACAATGTCTGCCGCAGGCAAGGCCAGTTCGTGCATTAAATCATCGGTGCTGATGCCTTCATCGTTAGGGCTGT
Source organism: uncultured Rhodocyclaceae bacterium (assembly GCA_964578025.1). Taxonomy (GTDB): domain Bacteria; phylum Pseudomonadota; class Gammaproteobacteria; order Burkholderiales; family Rhodocyclaceae; genus CAZOBT01. Next base: position 10,122 of record CAZOBT010000022.1, read on the forward strand.
TGAGCAAAAAATGTAGGACTTGGCGATAGTGCTCGCGGCGTTCCCATGACAGATCGGCAGCTAACAATATCGGATCAGCTTCGCTCAGCGCATTGATTTTTAAACTAGCAGGGAACAGTCGTGCTTGGTTTTCGCCCCGGCTAATCAATTTAGCCCGTTCTAACCATGCCAAGGCCATGCGCACTTTGCCTTCGGCATCGCTGGCGGTATTGTCAACGCCCAAACTCACTTCATCACTCGCCAGAATCTCGCGGGTAGTTAAGACAACTGTGCCATCGGGGGTATGAGCGGCGTGGCGGCGCAAGGTGCGCAAAATCTGGGTAATTTCTTGGCGAGCAAGGCGATGGCGGGCGACTTGGCGAAACTGGGCTTCAACATCATTTTCGTCATAGAGCAACACACAACGTGCTTCTTCTCGATCCCGCCCGGCGCGTCCCGCTTCTTGCAGGTAGTTTTCTAACGATGATGGAATATCGGCATGGATCACCAAACGCACATTGGGCTTATCCACCCCCATTCCAAAGGCATTAGTCGCCACAATAATTTGTAGCATTCCGCCAAGAAAATCGTCTTGAATTTGCTTTTTTTCCGCCGCATCTAAGCCCGCATGGAAATAGGCACACGCCCATTTTTGCTGTTGCAAGGCAGTCGCTAACTCCTCGGCATGTTGGCGTTTAGCGACAAAAATAATCGCCCCACCCGCCATTGCCTGTGCCGATTGAAAGGTGCTTTGCAAAATCGCTTTAATGACCAATAGCTTATTTTGCCCATGCACGGCATGGACTTCGTAATGCAAATTGGTACGGACATGCCCACCATCAAAGATTTCTAACTTAACACCAAGGACATCACGAAAATGCTCGGTAATGTCATGCACCACATCGTGTTTTGCGGTGGCAGTAAAACAATGAATCGGGGCAAAGGCCAAGCCATGCGCATGTTGTAAATGGTAGTCACGAATAAAACGCGCCACATACAAATAGTCTGGGCGAAAATCATTGCCCCATTTCGATAAACAATGGGCTTCATCAAAAACCCAAGCCGCAACCTCACGTAAGCGAATCGCTTGGATAAAACGGCGATTCCGAAATTGCTCAGGCGAGACAAACAGCAAACCAATGTCCCCAGCACGAATCCGCTCCAAGACATCACGTCGTTCTGGCAAGCTTAATAAACCATTCAAACTCGCTGCTTGGCGCAAGCCTTGGCGAAGCAACTGATCGACCTGATCCTTCATTAGGGATTGCAGCGGAGAAATAACAATCGTTAATTTGCCGCTACGCCAATGCCGAGACAAGGCGGGGAGCTGATAACACAAGGATTTTCCGCCCCCCGTTGGCAAAATCCCTAAAAGGTTTTTTTCGGCATAGGCCGCATCAATAATTGCCGCTTGTAGGGATTCGCCCTCTGCCGTTTGCGGTTCGGGGCGGAAATCATGCCAAGCAAAGTATCGGCGTAACTCTTGCTTGGGCTGCAAATAATTTTGGCAATAAAAGCAATCCGGCGATTGGCAATCGGTTTCGCGTAATTGTTGAATCAGCTCCCGTGTGGCGGGGTAATTCAAACTGACCCAAGGCGGCAAAATTGAATTGCCACCACTGACTTGTAACCATGCCAACACATAAGCAAACGCTTGCCCAATTGCTGGTTCAAGCATGATTTTGGGTAAGGTTGCATACAGTTGGCGCGGACACACTTTGTCATTACACAACCGCCCAATTGCCGCAACCACATCACGCTTGTGTGGCAACACCGCCCGGCGCACCCGTGTAAAGAAACTCCCTAAACCAGCGCGTTGTTCTTTGGCGAGTAAATAGTGATAGCACAACAATTCATCAGGCACATCGGTGGCACGTTTGGCTAAAGCGTGATACTCGGCTTGCCATAAGGCCAACGACAGCCGGGCATCTTTTAAGGGATCGTTGCGGCTGTCACGAATCGGTTTGTAATCTTTAAGTAACGGGTGATACGGATTGGCGGGGAAGGCAATCGGTGCAAGCTCTAAGGTATCGACCAAGGGCAACTTAAGCAAATCGAGATCAGGGTAGTTTTGCGCCAAGCTTGGCAAATCATGCCGTCGAATGTTATGCCCTAAAACAAACACCGCCCCCGCCGTCAGGGCATTAATTTCCGCAATTGCACCCGCAATTTCCTGTCCGGCTAAGGATAAACTTGCATTGGTATCAGATCGCCATGCGGCGAACTTTAGAATCTTCGACGCATCATCAAATGCAGTCTCCAAATCCAAGCACAAACTCAGCGGGGCAAAAGTGAAAGCGGTCATTACGCGCTAGGGCAAATCCACAGGCAAAAGGGAGATAACTGTATCATCAAATCAACTTTTGTCGTTTTAATACATTTCAAATAATTTTTGAATTTTACAAATTTGTCTTTGTTTTTGTCACATTAAAATCTTAGGTGACGTTAAAACCACAAGCAAATCCTCAACTAATACCGAAAAATTAGAAAATTTGACCATGCGTTTCTTACATACCTCGGACTGGCATCTTGGACAAAACCTGCATCAATTTGATCGCCATTACGAACATCAGACCTTTCTGGATTGGCTTTTAACTACCTTGGTCGATGAAGCGGTCGATGCTTTGTTAATTGCGGGGGATGTTTTTGATACGACCAATCCTTCATCGCAAGCGCAAAACCTGCTCTACCGTTTTCTGGCCGAAGCCAAGCAACGTTTGCCAAGTTTGCAAGTGGTGATTACCGCTGGCAACCATGATTCGCCAGCCCGTTTAGAAGCCCCAATTCCTTTATTAAGCCCCTTTGCAGTGCATGTGGTGGGGCAAGTGCGCTGGCATAAAAATGAAGACCACGAAAACGCTGAAACTCAACTCGCTGATCTGGTGATCCCTTTACGCGACCACAGTGGCGAGATTGCTGCATGGTGTATTGCTATCCCCTTTTTGCGCCCCGCCGATGTTGCGGCCTTAAGTACCTTGAATACCAACAGCGATAACGCCGCCGATGCCTATCAACAGGGTGTCGCCGCTTTATATGCCGCCGCCGTGGCCTATGTTGAAACCCTGCGCACCCCAGAGCAAGCCATCATTGCCCTAGGGCATTGCCAAGTACGCGGGGGGCAAGTGTCGGAACAGTCAGAACGGCAATTAGTGATCGGGGGGGCAGAAGCCTTACCGAGTAGCATTTTTCCACCCGCTCTGACGTATATCGCCTTGGGGCATTTGCATTTGGCGCAACGGGTGGGTGGGCAGGAACATTGCCGCTATTCCGGTTCGCCCTTGCCCTTATCGTTTGCAGAAATACATTACCCACATCAAGTGTTATGTGTCGATGTTGTCGGTGCAGACATTGCGCAAATTCGCAGCCTCGCCGTGCCGCGCCCAGTGGCCTTGTGGCGAGTTCCTGAAAAACCCGCCCCCTTGCCCGAGGTAATCAAGGCATTGAACGCCTTGGATACCGCCACGCTAGCGATAGACCAAATCGAAAATCCGGCGACACACCCCTATCTACTTGCTTCCGTAAAATTAGACCAACCTGAGCCGACCTTACGTGCCGAGATTGAAGCGGCGATTGCCGATAAGCCCGTGCGCCTCGCCCGTATCGAAACCACCTATACCCTCAACGCCAACACCAGCACAACAACACCCGCCTTAAGTTCCTTGGATGATCTGCAACAGCTTGCTCCAGCGAGCTTTTTTGCCCGCCTATATGAACGCCGCTTTAACAGCGAATTACCTGAAGAGCTGGCGGCGGCGTTTGCCGAGTTGCTTAATGCCCCAGCGGAATAAACTGCACCAGATACAACACGCCACCAATTAGGCCACCAATGATCGTGCCGTTAATGCGGATAAATTGCAGATCACGCCCAATATTCCATTCAATTTGTTGGCTTAGAGTTTGTGCATCCCAGCTTTTTACGGTGTTACGAATATGTTTGGTAAAGAACTCGGCAAATTCCGGGGCAAGGTGTTCGGCAAATTCTGCCAAATGCTGATTAAACGAGGCTTGCAAAGTTGCATCCTCCGCCAAGACCTTGCCCAACCATGCCGTACTTTGCCGCACCCCCTGCTGCATGTTGGAATTTGCATCGGGTTTCTCTAAATCGGCAATGAGCCAAGCTTGCAGGCTGTGCCAAATCTGTTGCACGTATTCGATAAAAACTGGGTTGTTTTGGATATACGCTTTAATCGCTTCGCCTTTGGCATGAAATTCTGGTGAAGTTTTTAATTTTTCGATTTGCGCTTGGGTAAACGCATCAAAACGGGCGCGCAGCGGATGTTCGGCATCATGATTGATGTCAGACAGCAGGCGACTTGCTGCCGTGATAGTTAAAGCCGCGCCCTTCGCCCCAATCCAATCCGCCGATACCAGCTTTTCTACCAGCGGATATTCCTCTTTAAACCACCCACCCAAGCCCCCTGCCAACAAGGCTTGTGTATCTGCATCTGCCAGCAAGATCGCCAGTTGGTGAATCACCTCGTCTAACAAGGCTTGATGGCGTTGCTCTTGGGTCAAGCTATCCAAAATCGTCCCGGCTACTGGCGCAAGGTCAATTTTGGCAAGTACGCTGTGCAAGGCGTTATGCAGCAGCCGTTGAATTGGCTCTTCCTGTGCCAAGGCCAAGAGGCTTTGCAACCACCGCGCCAAGTAATGCGCCAAACGTGCCTGATTCGCTTCACCCTGTAGCCAAGCACTTAGCATTTGCGCCACATCGTGTTGGCGTAATAAACGTATTAAAGAGTCCGCATCAAGGAATTTATCGCGCACAAAAATGGCGAGATTGTCGGCAATCTTGTCTTTATTTTTGGGAATAATCGCCGTATGTGGCAAAGCGCGTCCAAGTAGCGGGATGGTAATTGGGCGAAACAGTGCAACCACCGCAAACCAATCCGCCAACGCCCCCACCATCGCCGCCTCCAACACCGCCCGCCCCAAACCCAACCACGGCGCAACCGCTGGCGTAATCGTTAGTAGCTGCGGCAAAACAAGGCTTAAGCCAAATAAGCTACTGACCAAGGCCAGCAAGCCCGTCGCCCAATATCGCATTCGGCGCAAAGCCAAGGTTTTATCTGAGGACATTAAGTCAGTCGCATCCCTGCTTCATGAGTCAATCTTGCTCGTGCTGCTGCAATCTTTCTAAATCGCGCCCACACTCTTGTTGCCGAACTGGCTGAAAATCTTCCGCGTTAATCGCTGCTTCTGGCTCTGTTTCTCGCCATTGCACCAAGCGCGCCATAAAACTGTGAGAGGAGATGATTTTTGGTGCACACTCAGTAAAGGAATAAAAATTACTCGCGCAAAAATCCATAGCTAAAAACTTGCGGACGTAGTTTGGCACTGAGTTTGTCATAGGCTTCTTCAAAGGGGTCAAAATCTACCGTTTCGTTGTCGCCATTGGCTTTGAATGCTTGGCGAATTTGATACCAGCCAACATCGGGGCGATTTAATTTGAATTGATCGCGTATTTTCTTTTCAAACTGGGTTGCATGGTATTTTTTCCATAATACCTTTCCTGCTTCAATTACCTTTTTAGCTTCTTTGGATAGCTTGTGTTTTGTTAGATAATTGACCATAAAATCAGATTCAAATCGTCCTGCTGCGCCTACCTCATTTTCGGTGAACGGAATAAAGTGATTTACTAAGCTCCATTTCTGCCCATTCCATTCCAAATCATTTGCACCAGCCGTCAAATTTGAGCCATTAAACAACATCCAAATTAGGCAATCTATTTTAAATTCCTCACTTAATTCAAGCGTTGGCTGTAAAAACTGATCACGATCATTTAGCCAAGTCGGTTTAATAAGGCGGCGCACCGCAAAAATAACAGCTACTTGCCAAAGATTATCTGCGGTAACAAAAAATGCGCCTGCGCTGCAATAACCAGATGAAAATAGCGCGGTGGAGGTTGCGGCATTCTGAAAGTCATTACCTTTACACATCATGCTAGCAATTGCCCCTGTTGCCCAACGATCCCCACGAATATCTTTTGTACTGGAGCTTGGCGTAATTGCATTCTTTAATGGTAAAGCGAGTTCCTGATTCGAGCGGGGGCGAATTATCCACTCAGATAAAGGAGCTTGATTTTCTTTTTGGAAAAAATATTTCTCTCCAATCAGATGGCCAAATCTATCTATTACCTTTGTTTTTATTTGCTGTGCAGGTAATTCTTTTGCCGTATCCCAAACCAAAAAACCAATTGGAAAATCACCTTTTAATCCATCAAATGCACGACTATGAACAATAAAGCCCCCTAAATATTTCGCAGACCATAATTCACGAAAAAGGCTAAAGTTTGAGGCATTAATATATTTAAGTGTACTAAAAACAGCGATTTTTGCCCCAGGTAGCTCACGTAGAATTCGCAGAAGAAATTGAATGAAAAGTTCCCTAGCG
>CAZOBT010000023.1:0-5616 GCA_964578025.1 uncultured Rhodocyclaceae bacterium
TGAACGTTGCCATCCCCGGCGTGCATATGCAGAGCCACAAACACCCGCCCCCGTAAAACCTCTTTATGAATGGCTTCTAAGCGTTCTAAGACCGGGCGGAAGATATTGCCGTCAAAAATTGCCTCTAAGGGAGCGCGTAGTTCGTTTTTCCATGAAGTACGCACACTGTAATCTTGCAAGCGATGGAACAGTTTTGGCGATTCGGCACGATTGCTTAAGTCCGCCGCCGTAATGCCCAAACGTGCAAATTCTGCCTCTACCACAGTTAAGGGTTGATCCATGTTGTCCAACAACCACTGCCAGCGTTGGCTTACTGCCTGCACCACGTCTAAGGCGCGTTGGCGGCGATCACCGAGCAAGACATCTTTATCTAAATTGGCATCCCCAGCATGGAGCGGTAAATCACCTGCCAAGAAGCCTTCTAAGGTTTGGCATAAGGCCAGTTTGTTTTGGGTGGACAGCTCAATGTTGATGCGCTCAATGCCGTCGCAATATTCACCCATGCGGGGCAAAGGGATCACCACATCTTCATTAACCTTAAAGGCGTTGGTGTGGCGCGAAATTGCGGCGGTACGTGAACGATCTAACCAGAATTTCTTACGCGTTTCCGCTTCAACCGCGATAAAGCCTTCGGCGGCGCGAATATTGCACATGCGCACGACTTCCGAAGCCGCTGCCATTACGGCTTTTTCATCCGGGCCAACAATATCGCCAATCAATACCATCTTGGGACGACCATGCCGCTTCGCCTTGGTGCTATAGCCAACGGCTTTGACATAGCGTTCGTCTAAATGCTCTAAACCAGCTAATTGCACGCCATCGGCATGGCCTGCGCCACCGGGCTTGAAGTAATCGGTAATTTCCACAATCGCGGGAACGGCTTCGCGCACTTGCCCAAAGAATTCCAAACACACGGTGCGTACTTGTGGCGGCATTTTGTGCAATACCCAGCGCGCGGCGACGATTAAGCCGTCTGTCCCTTCCTTTTGTACGCCGGGAACACCACCTAAAAATTTATCGGTGACATCTTTCCCCAAGCCAGTTTTGCGGCATTGCTGACCGGGTAAGCTCAACACTTCTTCGTTGAGTAATTGATAGGTTTCGGCATCAAACCGCTTTAAGCGGAAAGACACGGTTTCTTGTTCATGGATTTTGCCGAAGTTATGGTTCAGGCGTTCGACTTCTAACCAATTGCCATCCGGCGTAACCATCTTCCACCACGCCAAATTATCTAAGGCCGTTCCCCATAACACGGCTTTTTTGCCTCCAGCATTCATAGCGATATTGCCACCAATACAAGAGGCTTCGGCGGAGGTTGGGTCAACCGCAAAGACCAAACCAGCGGCATCGGCGGCATCAGAAACCCGCTTGGTGACAACCCCCACGCCGGTACGGATCGTGGCATAGGGCTGGGTATGACCAGGCAACACGGTCTGTTCTACCGCGCCAATCGTAATCAGTTTTTCGGTATTGATGACCGCTGAAAATGGGGTCAACGGCACTGCCCCACCGGTGTAACCCGTACCGCCGCCGCGTGGAATGATGGTTAAACCCGCTTCGATACAACCACGCACCAAGGGCCCCATTTCTTCTTCGGTATCGGGGTAGAGCACGACAAACGGATATTCAACCCGCCAATCGGTGGCATCGGTGACATGCGCCACCCGTGCCAAACCATCAAAAGCGATGTTGTCACGGCGAGTATGTTTGCCTAATGCCTTTAGCACTTTGCGCCGTAACTTGGCAGTAGTTTCAAACCATTGTTCAAATTTTTGGACGGCCTCGCGGGCGGCAACAACCAAAGCCGCGACCTTGTCGCTACGCTCTTGATCCTCGCTCGCCATGGCTACCCGACGTTTTTCCACCTCGCTTAAGCGATGGTATAGGGCAGAAACCAAGGCTTCGCGGCGTTCACGATTGCCCAGTAAATCATCTTCCAAATAGGGATTACGTTGTACGACCCAGATGTCGCCCAACACTTCATACAACATACGGGCAGAACGTCCGGTGACACGCTCACCACGCAGACTATCTAAAGTCTGCCAGTTGGTTTCACCTAACAGGCGAATGACAATTTCACGGTCAGAAAACGACGTGTAGTTATAGGGGATTTCTCGTAGTCGGGCATTCATTGCGAAGATGGCGGTGGTAGCCGCAGAGGCAAAAGGTGGATTGTAACTGATGGCACAAAGCTGAAAACCCGGCAGGGAATGTGGGTTTCCCATGCCGGGTCGGCGATCAAATCAATATTTGTCAGGCCAGCCAAGGCCAAACGAAGCAATTACAGGAAGTACAACAGACAAATTTTTGGGGGAAAAGGTTGCACCGAATCGCAAGTGAAGGGCTAATTGACCGCCACTGGTACGCCTAAACAGGCTAAATCGTTGCGCAAAGACTCTGGCCCACCTGCCAACGGAATGTTAAACGCATGGCAACGGCGCAATAACTCTAAACCATCGCCATCCACTCCGGCGCAGTGATCCAGTTGTACAGAAACGATTAAGCCTGTTTTAACTGCACTCTTAAACTCATCGACTAGACCAACGGTTAAATAGCCCACTACATCCAAGTGAAATCTATCTCCATGAGGAATAAACCAAATCGCCCCTGCGCCTTTTTGCTTGATCATGTGCTCAACGGCTTGATTCCATTCATTCTCATGAATTGCTTCATCAACAAATTGGAAGCCAAGCGACATTTGTGCGTTAGGTAATCGGGTTAAATGGCGAATATGCCCATTGCCCCGATAAACGTGCTCATTGATCCGAAACTCTGCCACAACGCTGCGTCCGGGTAACCAAAAATCCGGGAGAGGATCACGCGAAATAAAACGGAAACCTTCCCGCGAAATATCCATCAACAAACCAATCATATTCACCCCCTCTGATGACAATGCAGCAGGTAATGGCGAACCGTTTGGTAAGCGATAACGAGGGGAGCGTCGCTTAAATTGGAAATCTTGATCTGTAGGCATGATGGAAATTGCACGGAAACGATATTGCTGTTGATTGTGCCACAATCGCCAAATTTATTCGCCAATCGTGCTGCGACTCTATGTAAGGCACGCAGTAATTTGCGCTAATGACTTAAACAATCAGAGAATTTTTATGCAAAATACAACTCACGATCTGGCGGTCTCTAGCGTTATTGCTAACGTATTCGCCAGCTTTGCTAAGCAAAATGCGATGCACCTTATTCACGCCACGCTACCGGTGGTGGAACAAGGACGCACCGAAATCCATGTCCCCCATTGGGAGGGTATAGAGCAACAACATGGCTTTGTTCATGGAGGAGTTGTCGGCATGATTGCCGATTCAGCCGCCGGTTATGCCGCCATGACAGTCGCTCCAGAAAATGCCTCTGTGTTAACGGTTGAATACAAAATGAACCTGCTTGCGCCTGCTGATGGGGACAAACTGATTGCTCGCGGTTCTGTGGTTAAAGCTGGGCGTACCTTAGTCATTACTAAGGCGGAGGTTTTTGCCGTTAAAGCGGGTAAAGAAACCCTCTGCGCTCTGATGCAACAAACGATTATGGTGATGCTGGGGAAAGTGGAGAAATAAGCTAAAGCTCTCCCTAAACCATTTAAACCATTCCCGCCAACAGCACGTATCGCCCAAGTTTGCCAATTGCCATAAACAACAAACACGGCAGCCAGTGTAGGCGTAGCCATCCAGCAATCAGGCATAACATATCGCCCAGCAGGGGCAACCATGAAAGCAAGAGGCTACAACTGCCCCAACGTTTGACCTTATCCACATGGGACTGTTGCACCGCAAACTTGGCAGCGAATTGCGCACTTAAGTGCGCCGGGATGGCTCTGCCCATCCACCACGAAGTCATGCCGCCAGCGGTATTGCCCAAGGTAGCGACCACGACGGCTGGGACAGCGGTTTGGGGAAATTCGTTAACGAAGGCTAAGAGCATCAATTCTGAGCCGCCGGGCAAGACAGTCGCGGCAAGAAATGCGCCAAAACCCAAGCCCCATAAGCCCCAATCATGTACTTGCGCCGCACTTAGCCCCAGCCATTGCCACCATTCCATCCTGTAGAATCCTCGTTTTTGCTTAGAAATTGCTCAACATGCACCCGGATTATCTCGAAAAAATACTTAACGCACAGGTTTACGATGTCGCTGTCGAAACGCCTTTAGAACTGGCGGGCAATCTTTCGGCACGGGTGAATAATCGCATTTACTTAAAACGCGAAGACATGCAACCCGTGTTCTCGTTTAAGTTGCGGGGGGCGTATAACAAGATTGCTAGCTTATCCGCCGAAAAATTAAAACGCGGGGTAATCTGTGCTTCCGCAGGCAATCATGCGCAAGGTGTCGCTCTCTCAGCGGCAAAAATTGGTTGCCGTGCTGTGATCGTCATGCCGACAACCACCCCACAAATCAAGGTCGATGCGGTGCGGCGGCGCGGCGGCGAAGTGGTGCTGGCGGGTACGTCTTACGATGAAGCCTATGCCCATGCCGTTGAGCTGGAAAAGGCGGAAAAACTGACCTTTGTCCATCCCTTTGATGATCCCGAAGTGATTGCCGGGCAAGGCACGATTGGGATGGAAATCTTGCGCCAGCACTCACGGCATAAAGGGCCAATTCATGCCGTATTCTGCTGTGTGGGCGGTGGTGGTTTGTTGGCTGGGGTTGCCGCTTATATCAAACGTTTACGCCCAGAAATCAAGGTGATTGGCGTTGAAACCGTTGATGCCGATGCGATGACGAAATCCTTAGCCAAAGGCAAGCGCGTGCGTTTAGACAACGTGGGGCTGTTTGCCGATGGTGCGGCGGTGAAATATGTCGGCGAAGAGACCTTTCGCCTGTGCCAAGAATATGTCGATGAAATGATTTTGGTCGACACCGATGCGGTGTGTGCCGCGATTAAAGATGTGTTTGAAGACACCCGCAGCATCTTAGAGCCAGCCGGGGCGTTAGCCTTGGCGGGGGCGAAGGAATATGCGCGGCAGCACAAATTAAAAGACAAAACCCTAATCGCCGTGACTTCTGGGGCGAATATGAATTTCGACCGTCTGCGCTTTGTCGCCGAACGTGCCGAGGTTGGGGAGCAACGCGAAGCCTTACTCGCCGTGACCTTGCCGGAAATCCCCGGCGCGTATAAGAAATTCGTGTCTTTGATCGGTAGCCGCAACATCACCGAATTTAACTATCGCTATAACGACCGCCGTGAAGCGCATGTCTTTGTTGGTGTGCAAGTCACCAGCCGCCAAGAGGCGAGCAAATTTGTCGAGCAGCTCAAAAAGCATGGTTATGCCGCGATTGATCTCAGCGATGACGAAATGGCGAAATTGCATACCCGGCATTTAGTCGGTGGACACGCGCCACAGGTGGAAAACGAATTGCTGTATCGCTTTGAATTTCCCGAACGTCCCGGCGCGTTGATGAATTTCTTAAATCAAATGAGCGCGGGTTGGAATATCAGTTTGTTCCACTATCGCAATCATGGTGCGGATTACGGGCGCGTGTTGGTCGGGATGCAAGTACCTCCGGCAGATAAAGATGAATTTAATACTTTCCTGGCAAATTTGGGCTACCGTTACTGGGATGAGTCGGAAAACCCCGCCTACCGGCTCTTTTTGTCCTAAACGGAAAGGATTA
>CAZOBT010000023.1:5716-7134 GCA_964578025.1 uncultured Rhodocyclaceae bacterium
GCGCCGGGTTTCCAACCGCCGCCGTTCGTAATTCAACAATGTATTCGGGCGCAAGATGCGGCAAATCCGGGGGATATTTTGGCAAAAATGTCGACCCAAGGCGCGTCTGGCTGTAACTACACCAACCGCTCTTGGTCAGGAAATACCTTCCGCTTTGCCATGAGCTGTAGCGGCAGTTATGCGATCAATGCCAGCGGTGATGTCACCGTGAGCGACGCGAATAACATCAGCGGACAATTCCAAGCCACCGCCAACGTCGGCGGCAATCAACAAGGGCCAACCTTGTTCCGCAATATCCTCAAAGGTCGGCGCGTAGCGGGTTGCTAGGGCGAATCAAAGACCAAATCAAAAAATTGCTGCTAGGCCATGTATATCATGCCTAGTAGCAATTTAGACCAAATGGTTGAATCTGCGAATCTGCGAATTTGTCCAGCGTGCTGTTGCCGCAAGCACTACAACATCTTTTGCTTTTCGAGTAATCGCCAAATCATTGGCGTAATCAGTAATTGCATTGCCAACTCCATTTTGCCGCCGGGAACAACAATGGTGTTGGCGCGGGACATGAACGAGCCGTGCAACATTGACAGCAAATAAGGGAAATCGACCCCGCGTGGGTTTTTGTAGCGAATCACCACAAAGGATTCGTCTTGGCTGGGAATGTCGCGGGCGATAAAGGGGTTGGAAGTATCAACCACTGGGACGCGCTGAAAATTGATATGGGTATGTTCAAACTGCGGCACGATGTAATGCACATAATCGTGCATCCGCGACACGATGGTATCCATGACCGCTTCTTTGGAATAGCCACGTAAATTGGTGTCGCGGTGAATCTTCTGCATCCATTCCAAATTGATGACCGGAACAATGCCAATTTTAAGATCGACATAACGGGCAATGTCGTAATCATGGGTGCGGATCGCGCCATGTAAGCCTTCATAAAACAGGCAATCCGTACCGGGTGGGATTTCTTCCCACGGGGTAAATGTGCCAGGGGGTTGCCCATGATGTTCGGCGGCATCTTCGGTATGCACATAGTGGCGGCGTTGCCCGCGCCCCGTTTGGCTATAGGTACGAAATAGATTTTCCATTTCGTGCAGCAAATTCGCATCTGCACCAAAGTGTGAGAGGCGGCGTTGCCCGCTTTCGGCGCGCTCAACATTGACTGTTTTTAGCTCAGCACGGTTATAGCGATGAAAGCTATCGCCAGAGACAAAGGCCGCTTTTGCCCCTTCACGGCGGAAAATCCGCTCGAAGGTACGACGTACCGTGGTTGTCCCAGCTCCTGAAGAGCCTGTCACGGCAATGATCGGATGTTTCACTGACATGATCTGGCGATGGCTTTCTTAAGTTGGTATGGGGGTTAAAACGGTTTTACGGCGTTTTTACCCTTGGTGATAGGCGCAGACACGTTCGACTTC
>CAZOBT010000023.1:7234-15796 GCA_964578025.1 uncultured Rhodocyclaceae bacterium
CGAGCAATTCGCTGACATAGCGTTGTACTGGGGCTTCCCAATGGCGTTGATTTGACATATTGATCGCAAATTCCGCCGTATCTTCGGGGATACGCATCTCGGTTTGCGTTAATACAAACTCGCTATGTTCACGATCTAAGGTAAAGCCAACTACGCCCGCGCCAAAGGTCATCACCAAGGCGGTATTGGGGCCATAAATGGCATACCCTGCGGCAACTTGTTTGCGCCCGTTTTGTAAGAAGGCGGCTTCGGCGGCTTCTGGGGTGCTGCAATCTGCACCCTCTGGGCATTCTAAAATCGAGAAAATTGTCCCGACCGAAACGTTAACGTCAATGTTGGATGAGCCATCTAAAGGATCAAACAACAACAGGTATTTGCCTTGGGGATGGGGTTCGGGAATCAAGGAGGGCAAATCCATTTCTTCCGAAGCCATCGCCGCCAGTTGCCCGCCCCAAACGTTGGCTGCCAACAGAATATCGTTAGAAATTACGTCCAGTTTTTTCTGGGCTTCGCCCTGCACGTTGTCGCTACCCGCTTCGCCTAACACGCCGCCCAAGCTACCTTTGCCAATGGCAACAGAAATTGCGGTACAGGCTTTTGCCACCGCCGCAATTAAGCTTTGTAAATCGTTAGTTAAAACCGGATTACTACGCGCAGCTTCGGTCAGGTAACGCGCTAACGTAATATGTTGCATAAAAACTCCAAAAATACAAATAAAATCAGCAGATTAAACAGATTTAACCCGCTGATTTTTACTGGTGAGAAATTATAAAAGCATTGCCAACAATTTGGCACTAATTCAGTAAATTCGCCCGGAATTTGTGCTAGGGACTAATCCGCCAGCAGGGCAAGATGGCGTTGTAGCCAGCCGTACCAATCATCTAACAAGGGGGCGTGCAGCGTTGCCACGGCGGAACGTTGCCAGATGGGGCCATCGGCAAAATTGGGCTGATTTAGCGTTGCTGCCGCCCCACCAGCCTCTTGCAAAACCAAGCTGCCAGCGGCGAAGTCCCACAGGCGTTGGCTCCCATGTAGGCTTAAATCGGCACGTCCGGCGGCGAGATAACACCATTCCAACACGCTGGAACCAAGGTTACGTTGCGAATAGTAGGGTTGCTCAATCGCCAAGGCTTGCGCCAAACGGCGCGGCAAGCGTTTGAGATCAATCAGGCCGACCGAATGGGCTAAATCAGTATGTCCCGAACGCAGTGGTAAGGGCATACCGTTCATCGTCGCCCCTTGGCCTTTCACCGCGCAAAATAACTCATCTTGCACCGGGGCATAAATGACCCCTAGCACCGGTTGTTGCTGGTATAACAAGGCGACCGAGATGGCGAACATGGGTAAGCCAACAAGGAAATTGGTTGTGCCATCAATCGGATCACAACACCATAAGCCCTCTGCGCCGTTGTCCCATGCCGCTTGTTGTTCGGCTTGCGTCATTTCTTCGCCCAGCACCGGAAACGGGGCGATGGCGGCAAGGGCGTGGTTGAGAAACTGTTGGCTGGCGAGATCGGCTTCGGACAGGGTTGAGCCATCTTCCTTATGTTCGCGTACCACCTGCAAGAAGCGCGGCATGATCTCTTGTGCGGCGACTTGGCGCACACTTGCCACCACTTGCGGCAATAAGCGTTGGAGTTGTTCTAATTCCATCATTCCAATCATTCCATCCTAGGCTTTCCATTTGATCGAACAGCCAATGCTTGGCGTTTGTTGGCGGGGGCCAAGGCCAGTCGTGGCGATTTCTTGCATGGCGAGGAATAATTCACGCGGCACATCGGGCGCAGCAGCATGTCGCCCAGAGGCATCTAAACGCCCACGATATTGCAATTGTCCTTGGGCATTAAAGCCAAAGAAGTCTGGCGTACACACCGCGCCATAGGCCTGTGCCACGTCTTGCTGGGCATCAAACACATACGGGAACGGAAACGCTAAGGCCGCTGCCCACGCTTGCATCTTGGGGAAACTATCCTCGGGATAGGCCTCGGTGTCATTACTCATTATCGCAACGCAGCCAATCCCCAAGGCTTGCAATTCCCGACAATCGCGGATCAGGCGATCAATGATGGCTTGGACATAGGGGCAGTGATTGCAAATAAACATCACCAACGTCCCTTTTTCACCGCGCACGCTGGCAAGCGTATGGGTGTTGCCATCGACACCAGGCAAGGCGAAATCCGGGGCAATCCAGCCAAAATCACAAACGGGGGGATTTAATGCGGCCATTAAGGGCTTCTCCAAGAGCGTAAGAGACAAGACAATTACGGCTTATCGTTTTTTGAATCCCCGGATGATACACCCATGAGCCAGCCGCGTTTTTATTGCCCCGAAGCCTTAACCGCCCATTGCCACTATGCTTTACCAACGGCAGTTGCCCGCCATGCGGTCAAAGTCTTGCGTTTACAAGTCGGCGACAGCTTAGTTTTGTTTAATGGGCAAGGCGGCGAATTTCCCGCCGTCATTCGCCAGATTCAACGCGAGCAAGTCAGTGTTGAGATCGGGGCATGGCAAGCCATCGAACGCGAATCGCCGTTGCAAATCCGCTTGCTGCAAGCCTTGCAAGTCGCCGACAAAATGGATTTCACCATTCAAAAGGCGGTGGAATTGGGCGTGAGTAGCGTTGTCCCCATTCAAAGTCGGCGTAGCGTCTTAAAACTTGAGGGCGACCGCGCCAGTAAACGCTTGGCGCATTGGCAGGGGATTATGGTTGCTGCCTGTGAGCAATGTGGGCGCAATCGCGTTCCTGAACTTGCGCCAATCCAAACCTTGCCGCGCTTTTTCGGCAATATCAGCGCAGAGGTGGCAGAGACTGCCACCGAGCATGTTGGTAAGCGTTTACGTTTGGTCTTAGCCCCCGGATCGCCGCTGAACCTAAGCCATATCAGCGATGTGCAACACATTGATCTGTTGGTCGGAGCGGAAGGCGGGCTTGATCCTGATGAAATTGCGTTGGCACAACAACACGGCTTCCAAGCCGTCAGCCTCGGCCCACGTATTTTGCGCACGGAAACCGCCGGTCTCGCCGCTCTCGCCGTATTACAAGCCTTGGGCGGGGATTTGCGCGGGTAAGTTATCAAGAAAAGTCTAACAAGACCAAATTAAAAATTGCTTAATGAGCTAGGTACAACCTGCCTATTTGAAATATAGACCAATTAGAAATTCTTAGTCCCTGTCTTACCCGTTTTAGGTGAAACCTTCGCTTGCATTTGCTCACAGAGATTTTGGCTTTTTTTGCGTAGTATCGAAAGAAACAACTTTTGTTATTTTTATGTTTTTTGTCATAAAGATAACGACACAGCGATCTTCCTGAGTGAGAAAAAATGCGTACCTTAAATACACTATTGATGTGTTTGTTCTTGGTAAGCCAAGGTTTGTCCCTAACCGCTTGCCAAAACCATGACCCGATTCGTATTGGCTTTATTGGTGGCTTATCGAATCGCAGCTCTGATACCGGGCAATCTGGTTTGAATGGGGTGTTGTTAGCCGTTGAGCAATTTAACCGGATGGGTGGCCTTAATGGACGTTTGCTTGAGGTCATCAGTAAGGACGATGCACAAAATAAGGAAACAGCCTCAGCAGCTGCCCAAGAGCTAGTAGCCACGAATAACATTGAAGGAGTCATTGGGCCATTTAGTAGCAGCATGGCAGAGGCCGTCGTTCCGGTACTAGGCGCGGCACAAATCTTTGAGATTAGCCCAACCATTACCTCGATGGCCTTTTATGGCAAGGATGACAATCTCTTTCGGATTAACCGCACTACCCGTGACAACGCCCAAGATTACGCCAAAGTCATGGCAAAGTTGGGGCAAAAACGGGTTGGGATTACTTACGATTTGCGGAATCGCAGTTTTACTGAATCATGGTTAGAGGAATTTCGTCGTGCGATGCAGGCACAAGGCGGTGAAGTAGTTGCCGCTGTCGCTTATGAATCATCTGACAATACCGATTATGCGAACATCGTGAAATCGTTATTGGCAAGTAAACCGAATAGCTTGCTCTTTATTTCTCCAGCGGTTGATGTCGCACGCTTTGCCCGTGAAGCGCGAGTACAAGCCCCTTCCCTCCCACTTGCCTCGTCCGAATGGGCTTCCACCGAACAGTTAATTAAGCTAGGCGGCAGTGTGGTTGAAGGTTTGTTAATCGTGCAAAACTTTGACCATGAACATGCCACTGAGCCACGCTATTTGGCCTTTGCCGAGGCGTATCAACAACGTTTCAAACTGCCGCCAAGCTATTCAGCCATCTGTGCTTATGATGCGGCAACCGTATTACTGACTGCCCTAAAAAACCGTCGTCCCAATGAAACCGTAAAAGCCGCTGCCCTCCGCGCTGGCCCTTATCAAGGGTTGCAACAACAAATCGTTTTTGATGCTAATGGCGATACCAATCGCCGCGTTTCCTTTACGACGATCCAGAATGGGAAATACGTCAAACTGGCTTTGTGATGAATTATTTGTCTTTCGCTTACTGGCGTAGACGCTGGCATGCCTCGTTACAAGTGCGCATGGCAGCACTGGGTTTGTTGCCTTTATTTTTTGCCTTGCCCGTGGTGCTTGGGGTCTTAATTGTGCTTGGCGGAGCCAGTTTTGAGCAATTGCTGGCTAATAATGTATTAACCAACGTGCATGGGGTGCATAGTTATTTTAACCATGTGCGGGATCAAGCCTTTGGGCAGGTGCAACGCCTGACTGAATCTGAGCGGTTGCAACAGCTGATTATTGAACATGAAGGAAATCCCTACGCTACTCAAGCCGCGCTTGTCACCTATTTAGCAACGCAAGCCCGGGCAGCTCAGTTAGATTTTTTAGTCTTAGCCGACCAAGAGGGCAATCTCATTGCGAATAGCATGGAACAAGGGCAAGCCCTGAGTTTGTCACGCTTGCGTAAGATTCCCAATACCTTTGTTACCCGGCAAGCCCGTATTGGCATTGCCAGTCGGGAATATGAGCGGCTGTCTATGGATCAGCTCATACAAATCGCCCCAAGTCTGGCAGAGCGGGCGGCAATTAGCCTTGTTGGGCAAGAAAAAGACGGCAGTAGTGTGTCAAAAACGTGGGGCTTGCTCATTGATGTGGCAGCTCCTTTGCCGTTGGCACGGGAATATCAACCCATGATTTTGTTTGGTGGGATTTTGTTGAATAACAATTTAACGCTGGTCGACTATGCGCGTGAAATTGTTTTTCCGGTCAATGCTTCCGCTTCGGAAATGGCAACAACAACCAGCGTGGTTTTGGACAATATCCGTATTGCCACCAATCTGACTTTTCCTGATGGTCGGCGGGCGTTAGGGACACCGATTTCCCCAGCCGTTGCACATGCCGTTTTACAGGAAGGCAAAATATGGGCTGCCCCCGCTAAAGTGTTAGAGACGGAACAGCTCGCAGGGTATAAGGCCATTGTGGATGGCGAAGGCCAACGGATTGGGATGTTTTCTGCCGGATTTTTTGCGGAAAATCATAATAAAAATAAATATTTAATCCTTGGGGTCACTGCCTTTGTATTAACGCTGACCATGGCGGGGCTTTCTTTAGCTAACTTGCTTGGTACACGCCAAATTACCCGCCGTTTGCAACGGATTGCTGAAGCGATGGATGAAGCCAGCCAAGGGGTGCGGCAAACGCAATTAGAGGAAATTCATGCCCAAGATGAAATTGGGCATTTAGCCCAGCATTTTTCTGATTTATTGGCTTCGTTGGCCGCAAAAGAACAAGAAGAACAAGCCAGCCGCGATGCTGTTGCCGCAGAAGCCTCGCGCCGCCAAGCCCTATTCGATCATGTGGGTGATGGCATTGTTGTTTTACAACAAGATGGGCAGGTGGTTGAGGCTAACCGTCGCTTTGCTGAAATGCTTGGTTATACCCAAGAAGAAATGTCCCATCTTTCGATCTTTGCATGGAATTTACAATTCTCTGAACAAGATTTGTCTGCGATGTTGCGCACGATTTGCCCGGATGGTGAACACTTCCAAACATGGCATCGCCGCAAAGATGGCACAACCTATATGGCAGAGGTTGGCCTGAGCCGGATTGAATGGGGAGGGCAAACGTATGTGTTGGCAGTCGAGCGCGATGTCACTGAGCGCATTCGCATGATGAAAGAATTGCAACAGCATCGGGCGCACCTAGAGCTCATGGTGCAAGAACGCACACAAGAATTACAAATTGCCCGTAATCAGGCTGAACAAGCCAATCAGGCAAAAAGTGCCTTCCTCGCGAATATGAGTCATGAAATTCGCACGCCCATGAATGCCATTCTTGGGTTTACCCATATGTTACGTCGTGACAAAGTTAGCCCAGAACAAGCCGATAAACTAGGGCGAATTGCGGGGGCAGGGGAGCATTTGCTATCGATTATTAACGACATTTTGGATATATCGAAAATCGAAGCTGGTAAATTTGAGCTTGAACAAATTGATTTTTCTTTGTCGGAAATGCTGCAACAGGTGGTGTCGCTGATCACCTTGCGCACCCAAGCAAAAGGCTTATCTTTGCAGGTGGAGATTGATCAAAAGCTTCCAAAGTATTTAAAAGGTGATCCAACGCGCTTACGCCAAGCTCTACTTAACTACTTGGGTAATGCCGTGAAATTTACCGAGCGGGGGACGATTACCCTCTATGGGCAGCTTTTGGCAGCAGAGTCGGGGGAGTCGGAAGAAATTTTGATCCGCTTTGCCGTCGCTGATTCTGGCATTGGCATTACACCAGAACAATTACGAAAGTTATTCACCCCCTTTGCTCAGGCCGATGCATCAACAACACGTTGTTATGGCGGTACAGGATTGGGGCTAACCATCACGAAACGGATTGCCGAGATGATGGGCGGGGCAGCAGGGGCAGAAAGTAGTGTTGGCAAAGGTAGCCTGTTTTGGTTTACGGCACGTTTGCAAAAAACGCTGTCTCCCGCCTTGCAAACCAGCTCATTGGGCTATCTGCGAGCCGATGAAAATGCAGAGGAAATCGAACATGCCCTGCAACGTGAACATGCTGGCACACGTATTCTGCTGGTAGAGGATGAGTTGGTGAATCAACTGATTGCCCAAGAAATGCTTGAAGATGTTGCTCTACAGGTGACAACAGCAAACAATGGGCAAGAAGCTTGTACGATGGTGCGAAACCAAATACCGGGACTGGGGTATGACCTCATTCTGATGGATATGCAAATGCCGGTTTTAGATGGTTTAAATGCCACACTCGCCATTCGTCAGCTGCCTTTGGGTAAAGAGATTCCGATTATTGCGATGACTGCCAACGCCTTTGCCGAAGATCGTGCCAAGTGTTTAGCCGTTGGCATGAATGACTTTGTGGCAAAACCGGTCAGTCCTGAGCTGTTGTTTGCCATGTTGTACAAATGGTTGCACCACCAAAAACAGCAAACATCGTAGGATGGCACATTGTATTTGTGCGACTCATTTTATTGCTATGACCGGACCTACATTGCCCCGCCTAGTGTTTGATACTAATGTTGTGTTAGACATGCTGCATTTTACGGAGCCATCTGCCCAATTTTTGCTAGCGGCTGTTCAAGCAAAAACCTGTGAATGCTTTTACCAAGACAAGACCTTTGCCGAATTGCAGCGGGTGCTAAATTACCCCCGTCTGCGCATTACAGTGGATAAACAACAAGCAATTTCATGTGCTTACCAAGAGATTGCTACCGCCATTGATGCAAATGACCCGACCTTGCCTGCTTTACCGCCTTTGCCGCGCTGTCGTGATCGTGACGATCAAATGTTCTTACAACTTGCCGCACTAGCGCGAGCCGATGTGTTGGTAAGTAAAGACAACGATTTGTTGCGCCTTGCTAAACGCAAAACCCTCGTTTTCCGTATTCTTACCCCCAGTGCTGCCGCGACATGGTTAAAGCACGCGGCTGTCAAGGCAAAGTAGAAATGTCCGGTTTAGAGGGAGTTTAGGCGGAGGGCAACGTCCACAAGCCAAGGCGAGAGCGATATAATCCGGCGGTTAAATTTTGAGCGTTTAAAGGGATTAGCATGTCTGAGCAAAACCACTCCTCTTCAAAAATCATGTGGGCAACAATTGGCGCAGCTGTTCTACTGATGGCGATCGTTGTGCCATTCACCATTAAGGGCAATATGTCTGCTGCCGCTGGCAGTAGCGATGATACTGATGTGCGTATCCAACCCGTGGCGCGTGTTGAATTACAAAAGGCTGCCGCCGCAGGTGATGGTCAGCCCAAAGATGGCGCGACAGTTTATAACACCGTCTGTGGTGCTTGCCATGCAAGCGGCGCATTAAACGCACCTAAAGCGGGTGACAAGGCGGCTTGGGCATCACGCTTAGGCCAAGGTAAAGAAGGCTTGTATAAGAGCGCGTTAAACGGCAAGAATGCGATGCCTGCCCGTGGTGGTGCATCTTCTCTGTCAGATGCTGAAGTCAAAGCGGCTGTAGATCACCTGATTGGTTTAGCTAAGTAAGACCTCGCTACACCCCTCAAACACAAAGGAGCCAATTGGCTCCTTTTGTTTTTTGGCGACGTTGTTTTGACGGACTTGTTTTTACGACCTTAATTCCTGTTACACCATCTCAAACACCCCAGCCGCGC
>CAZOBT010000024.1:0-11826 GCA_964578025.1 uncultured Rhodocyclaceae bacterium
GCCTTAAAGACCAACTAATTCTTGCCTATGGCTTGGCGAACCTTCATCCCAAATTTTTCCCAAGCAAAGTCATTGGCAAAGGCTAACAAGTTAGTGGGTGACAATTGGGGAAGGGATGTATTCTGCAATAGGCGACTAATTCGTGTAGCAAACCCTAGGTAATCATGGGGAGGGACTAAATATCCAGATTTCCCCTCGCCCACTGCATCTGGAATGCCACCTGTGGCATAAGCAACTGTAGGTGTTCCATGAGCTGCGGCCTCTAGAGCAACCATACCAAAGCCTTCGATATCTTCTTCTGAGGGTAAAACAGGAAAGACAAACACATCGGCTGCAAAATAAGCCTTGCTTAATAATTCGTCGCTGACTTGGCCTAGCATTAAAATATTTTTGTCTTGTTGGTATTTTTTGATTAGATGCTCTATTTTTGCTTTTGTACCTTGAGTGTGCTTAAGCGCATTCTTTGGTTCATCACCAATAATAATTAGCTTGGTATTTGGATTATCGTTTAAGACCAAAGGCCAAATATTTTCGATAAATTGAGCAATTCCTTTTCTTTCTGTTAAACGCCCTACAAACAGCAAAAGCTTGCTATCATCAAGATAGAACTTTTGACAAAAAACCTCTTTTTCTCTGTCACGGCAACTTAGCTCGGGTAAAGCAACTCCCGGGTTGATAATAGTTATTTTTTTAGGAGAGATGCCGTAGGAAATAGCTAGTTTAGCGGTAAATTGGCTATTTGCGATAATGGAATCTAACTGTCGGATTGCCGGTAGAAAAATAGTTTGATATATCGAATTTTTGACAGCAATATCTAAACCATGAATAAAACAAACAGTTCTGCTCCTTGTGGTTTTTGCATATAACCATGCAAAAATTCCAGTGAGACCGCTACCGCAATAAATTACATCTGGCTTGTAAGAGCAAAAAAACCTCAGGCGCAGTAAGCTGATAAAAACAGAGATCATAAATTTAGATAACGAGCTAGCATCAATGGGGACATAGCGTTTCTCTAAGCCAATATAATTCTGTGCTCCGTTGGGGGTACACAAGGTAATATCAAAGTCTTTGGCTAGATTTTCGTAGACATGAAAATTGAGCCTTTCCATTCCACCCGTGAGTGGTGGAAAATTTCGACTAATAAAGAGTAGTGTTGGTTTCTTCTGCATACTTACTCAGTATCTTTGTACATCAGCGCGGTGATTTGCTCTGAGACCAAACCAATTAAGAACACCACAATCGCCGCAATGAATAACAATGCACTCATATTGGTAAAGCGGTGGTAGTTGATGAAGGTATAGGCATAGTAGGCAAAGCCACTCAAAAGAAAGCCCATTGCACAAGGCATAAATAGCTTTAAGGGCGAAAACAAGGTGCCAATTTTGAAGATAATCAACAAAAAGCGAAGGCCATCATGAAAAATCCGCATATGGCTTTTGCCAACCCGTTTATCAGCTTCGATAGGCTCATACGCGACGGGGAAGCCGGAGCGGAATAAGCACATCGTAATCGTCGTTGGATAGGAAAAGCCATTGGGCAAGAGGTATAAAAAGCGACGGAAAACAGAGGCTTTAACTGCACGGAAGCCCGAAGTGAGATCAAGGATTTGATGCCCGACCATCCAACTGCCAAAGCGGTTATAAAAACGATTCGCCACCGCCCGATGCACATTGGCTTGGGAACGTAAGCCAGTCCGTGCGCCAACCACCATTGCGTAACCTTCATCCAATTTGGCTAACAAGCGCGGAATATCTTCGGGGCGATGCTGCCCATCCGCATCAAGGAAAACCAACACCTTTCCCTGAGCGGCTCGCGCCCCCGCCCGCACGGCGGCTCCATTCCCTTGGCTATACGGATGCGTAATGACTTTCGCGCCTTTATTGGCGGCAACCTCAGCGGTGTTATCCGTTGAGCCATCGTTGACCACAATAATTTCAGCATCAAGTTGCAGGGCATGTAAGCGGTCAATCACACTACCAATCACTGCCGCTTCATTTTTTGCAGGAAGGATAAAGGAAAGTTTGGACATGGTTATTTGTTTGTCGTTTGTTGTTCAAGTTCGGTTTTGCGATTGTCCATGCGTTTGAGGCGACTCGCAAACTTCCAAGCATCTGGCATTTTTTCAGCTTCGGCTAAATACTTCTTCGCATTAATAAAATCATGGTTGATTGCATAAAGCCAAGCTAACGCAATATACGTTTCTGCATGCTCAGGATTCAGTTCACGGGCACGCAGGAAGGACTGCTCTGCATGTTTCATGTCACCAATTTTATTAGCGAAGTAATTGCCTTTGACGATTTGTAGAGAACTGCGTATGTGATTATTTGAATTAGGATTTTCTTCTAATGCTTGAATGAGACCAAAAAATTGAGCTGTTGATAGAAAACATTTATTGTCGAGTTGGCAATCACTAATGTTCTCAATCTGTCCTGTCGTAAGATGAGTTGAACGAGTTTCTCTTAACCGCTTTGCGTAGCTCTCTAGAATATCTGTATCAGGTGCAGTTTTATCCTCACCTGCCAAATAAATCAAGCCAACAAAAGCAAACTCATCTCCTGTACGTATGCCTTGTGTTGCCTTAATAAATTTATCTTTCGCAAGATCACGAATATTGGTGTCTTTGTTAAACTGATAAAAAGCAAAAAGTTGCCGTCCCGCCTCGTAATTGGCACGTGGAGAGCTAGGCTGATTATAGGCTTCTATCATGGCATGTTCTAAAGGGTTAGACCATTGGCTGGCACGAATACTTGTTAGTATTAGAAATATGCAAGGAAAAACATAAAAAGCAAAGTGCTTAATACTTTCTCGTAATGGTAAATAATTAATACCTTTAGTGATAGCGATGCCTAATACGATAGCCAAACCAATCGATGGAAAATAGTTGCGATGCTCATGCATTAATTCGAGAGGCCACACCGTTGATTCTAAAATATGCCCTACAAGAAACCATGCCAAAGCAAAACTTAGCCATGGAAAACGTTTGCGGGCTTTAGGTAATAGAACAAATACTAAAACAACTAACCACAACCCTATGGCTAGTAATGTACTAGCAGGGTTAAACAGTCCTGTTGAAATAGGGAAAGCATCATGATGTAAGGATAGCTGGTTGATTTGAGGCCAAATAAAGAAACTCAAATAAGTTACAAGAATTCTTGACTCGGTTAGTAAACGCTCCTCAAGCGTAAAACTACGAATGCTATAGCCAGAAAGAACTTTCTCGGGGGCAATAACAAATAAACTAACTATCCCAATAAGGCCAATGATGCCGCCGAGCGTATATACCCAAAAGCATTTCGATTCGAAATAAGAGTGGTAAGCCGTTCTTTCTTGAAACTTGAAAAACCATATCTCAAGTAAAAGGCAGTATAGGGGTAGAACTAACGCACTCTCTTTACTAAGAATTGCCAGAATATAGAAAAAAACACTACTGGAAAGCCAAAGTATCCATTTAGATGTAGGTTGATTTTTTTTAATATAAAGCTGTCTAAATTGGATATATGAAATAAGTGAAAGCAAACTAAAAGTTGCCGCAAGGCTGGTCATTCGCTGAATTACATAAAGAACCGATGTTAGTTGCAATGGATGCCATGCCCATAAACAAGCAATCAAGAACGCAATTTTGTTAGCGGAAATACTAATTGGGTTGTCTTTTAAGAACTGATTAACTGGTGTGCTTAATAAAAATTTAATAAAATAAAAAATTAATATACTATTTATGAGATGAACAATAATATTTGTTATCTTGTAGGGTAATGGATCATTTAAGCCGAAAAACCATTGGTTTAACGTAAAGGTCAACATGCTGACTGGTCGGCTAGTTGGCCCAGAAATACTAGAGAAAATAGAGGTAATAAAGCTTGTCCACGAATGATCTGTCAAAACAAAACGAGGATTTCCCCATAAATTAGGTTGATCATCAAAAAGAAATGCTCCTGGCAATCCCCACGCATAGGCAAAAATAACTCCAAACGTTAAGAAGAAGAAAAATTTGCGATTTGGATAGTTATTCATATGCAAAAAAGACGCTTTATGTATCAGAAAAAGAAAACGCCCCCTAAGGGGCGTTTTGGGGGAAGCTGTTAGCTAGGCAACAAATTAGCGACAGTTGCTAGGCAGGTACTTGGCGTTGACACCATTAGAAGCACCTGTTGCACAAACCCAAGTAATCGCCCCACCAGTTGCTGATGTAGTTGGAGTCAATGTAAGGGTTGCATCGTTAGTTACTTTAGAGCCAAAGGTAACAGTAATAACACCGCTAGTGCCGACATTGACAGACTTAACGGGATTTAATCCAGCACTAGCAATACTTCCCGCTGGTGCTAAACCAGCAGAAGTATTGCTGGCAGGATAACGAGCCTGGCTGGCATAGAACTCACTTACCGCAGACTTGGCACTTGCCGCTAAGGTCAAACCCTCAGCCACATAAGTACGTTTCGTGTAGTCTTGGTAAGCGGGCAATGCGAAAGCAGCCAAAATACCAATGATCGCAACAACGATCATCAATTCAATCAGGGTAAAACCTTTTTGCATCTTTTTCATGTGAAAGCTCCTAGGAAGTTAAACGACTTGCGGGAACGAGTATAAAGGATTTTTTTTGTTCGTAAAGTTTCTAATTGTTAAATTGTACCGAATATAAAAATATTACTTGTAATAGAACTCCATTGATGTCCCTGCAATTTCAATTACATCTTTATGCTTTAACAGATAACGCTTATTTGTTATTTGCTGCTGGTTAACAATTGGCAGCTCTTTACCTTCTACGTGTTCTAAAAAATAACCTTCCCGCTCACGTAAAATTGCAACAACCTGTGTGCCAGTACGACCTAATGTGCTGCGTGATTTAGCTAAGTCCATTCCTTTCCCAGCATTCTGTCCGTTCAACAGCTTAATTGCCGCTAAGGGAATAGCTTGGGCTATCGCCTCCTCTTTGTTTATGTCTTCGTTATAGCCAACATGTGTATCTCCAGACAACTTAAATGGTGGTGGCGATGTTTGCGGGTTATTTTGGGTATTTGACCACACCACAACAACTTGATCTTTGTCTGGCTCGATATTGTCAGTTTTGGGGGTATCTGCAATGTATTTCAAACTGTACTTCCCCATCTCAATCACATCATTCGGCTGTAACGCATGGCGGCGAATTGGTTTGCCATTGATTAGTGTGCCGTTGGTGCTATCCAAATCCTCAATAAATGAATCTTTTAGCAGTGTAGTAATGATAGCGTGATCACCAGAGATGGCAAGATTGTCAATTTGAATATCATTGTGTGGTTTGCGACCAATGGAAACCCGTTCTTTTGTCAATGGGATCTCCTTTAGAACAAGGCTATCCATAGAAAGGATTAATTTTGCCATCGTGTAGTCCGTATTTAATTCGTAGGGTGAGAAGGTGAAGTTGCGCGCACTAGAATCACAGAAACGTTGTCATGACCTCCCCGTCGATTGGCGAGATCAATTAATTCCTTCACGGTCGTGCTTAATTTTGCCTGATGTCTACGCAAGAGGTAGGCAATTTCTTCATCGGGAAGCATATCGCTTAAGCCATCAGAGCAAAGTAAGTAACAGTCATTAGGTTGGATATCTAATTCAAGAATGTCAACGCTAACATCATCAGTGACACCAAGTGCGCGGGTCAAAATATGGCGTTGTGGGGTGAGAGAGTTGGCTGGCAATTGTGTAGAACCATTGCCTAAACAATGATCCTCGCTGAGCTGAGTAAGTGAACTGTCACGCCAACGATATAAGCGAGAATCTCCCACATGCGCCACCGTCAGGCGGGTTGCTTGAAAAACTGCTGCCAGCAATGTTGTTCCCATGCCAAGTAAATGTGGGCGGCTATGTGCTTCTTTATAGATATAGCGATTTACCAGCTTGGTGCCCTCATGCAACATATCCACCAAGGTAGAAATTTCGGGTGGAGACTGCAAAAGTGGCACAAGAATCGCATGTAATAGTTCCACGGCACGACGGCTGGCAACCTCTCCAGCTCGATGCCCACCCAAGCCATCCGCTAACAAGGCAATCCCTAATTCCGGGTTGGTCAGGATGGAGTCTTCATTATGAAAACGGCTTTTGCCTGGATCGGTCGCAGCAGCAAAAGCAAATGGTAGATTTGCTGGCTCTGTTGCGACAGAGGCATGAGGATTAGGGCAGGGTAAGCTCATGGCCTAACCCTGCTGCTTGCGCACGCAGGTAAAGTTCGTGGGCGAGAGCCAAATCTTGAATTGCCATTCCTTGTGACTCAAAAACAGTAATTTCGTCAGGATGGCAACGCCCGCGTTGTGGGTCAAGCAGAATCTCACCAAGTTCGATTAGTTGGCGATGATGAATCCGGCCTTTCTCTAATAAAGGCAGCAAGTCACCAGCTTCTTGTAACGCAACATCAACAGAATCCACCACAATTTTTTGGCAACGTCGTAAGGTGGCTTCTGATAATTCTTGCCGAATCAAGGCATTTGAACCAGCCGCATTAATGTGAGTGCCCACTTGCAGCCAATCAGCGTCAAATAAAGGCTTGGGACTGGTTGTGACTGTGCCAATCAGTTGTGCTTGCTCTACCATGCTTTGTGCCGACGTTGCAGGGGTCAGTTTGGCAGAGACCTGAGCCTGCAAACGCTGGCATAAGGCGGCACTGCGTTCAGGGTGACGTGAGTACACTAAAATTTCGTCCAATTGCGGCAAGGCCGTGGCGATTGCCAGAATATGCCCTTCTGCTTGCCAGCCAGCCCCAAAAACAGCGGCAGTATTGGTAGTTGGGTGACACAAACATTGTGCCGCCACCCCACTCGCCGCCCCAGTGCGCATCATTCCGAGCAAATTTGCCTCCAGCATGGCAAGCTGTTGCCCAGTTTGTGCATCAAACAAGTGCACCAAAAAACGATTACCCGAACGATTGCTGGTATACGCCTTATAACCAATCACCCCTATGTCGCTTAATGCCCCTTGTAAGATATGCAACGCTGTTTGTGGCAAACGGGTGCGGGCGCGCGGAATATCAATCGCCCGACCTGCAGCAAATTCAAGGTGTGCATAACGCACGCTAGCAAGAGCCAATTCAGGGGTAAGTAGAGTACGAATATCGTTTTCTGAGAGATAAAGTGCCATAACAACAAAACCAAAAGCAAATTAACCGTTAATTTAAGAGGTTTTAGCGATTTTGTGAAAAACCGTTTGATTCTAGTCTATGCGCTTGCCTGAATCACAATTTATTTGGTCTTAAATCGATCTAATCAATATGCAGCTGGTTATTTTGCTTATTTTTAGTTTGGTCTATATAAGGTATCTTGTGCCAACAAGGCCTATTCAACGTTATACCCTAGACGCAATCCCCCCCAATGCCGCCCTAAGACCATGATGGGAGCAGATAAGTCTTTTAAGATCACAAAACGACCACCGCCCATATCGCGGCGATAGGTTTGCAATAAGAACGGTTTGCGATTGCGGGCAGCAGCTAGCCCCGTGCGATCATTAAAAATGCGACGGTTACGACAGTTAGCGGCATTCCATACTGGGTCGTTGGGGCGTTGCTTATGTGAATATTTCTGGTTGTGGGTAGGTAAGTAACCATTGCGATCAACCGACACACAGAAGCTGGTGCGCGAGAAAGTTTGCAAAAAATCCTCTTGTAAGGGGGGCAAAATTCGGTCACACAGCTCGGTAAAGCGAGTGAGATACTGTTGGGGATCTGTATTGGCGATAGGGCGATAATTCTCGTCAAACAAATCCTCCATGCTGATTTCTTGCGTTTGTACCGCCATTTCGAGTAACTGCCCAACATGGGCTGCCGCTTTAGTAATGTTGCGGATATACACCGAGTCGGCAGTTTCAATACCACTTTCAGCCGTGATAACAATCAGTTCTTCGCTCATGTTTAACAGGCCGTTAACCCGTTTATCCGCCTCACGTAACACTTGGGCAGATGTTTGTACTTCATGGGACAACTCACTGAAATGGCCGAGCAAGCCTCGGCAAACTTGATTGTTCGCCACTGCCGCACTTTGAATACTAGCTACTTGCTTTTCTACCGCGCCATAGGCTTCTTGGAAAACTCGAATCGCCTCATCAATGACGGAGCTCTCTTCTTCTTGCAAAAGATCGTGCAAGTCATGGCTTGCATCGCCCCGATCCATCGTTGATTCTAGTGCGTGCACACGACTAGACAGGGTACGGATAGTGCGGGAAATATCTTGGCTAGAGGTTTGCACTTTGTCAGCCAAATCTTTCACCGCTTGCGCTACCACAGCAAAACCCCGCCCCGCTTCCCCGGCTCGTACCGCCTCAACAGAGGCATTAAAGGCCACAAGTCGGGTTTGGAAAGCAATTTTGCTAATTTCATTAGCGGCCTCTGACACACCACGCAGGGATTGACTCACTTCAAAAATCCCTTTTTCAACCAAGATCACCGCTTCTTCTAAGGATTTCGCTTTTTGTAAGGAAGCATCCACCATGTTTTGCATGGTACGCACATCGCGAGAGGTGGTTTGTACGGCTTGGACAATCACTTCGTTGGCATGGGTCATGCCAACGACTTCCTGACTGAGCGTACTAAATGCCGTGGTCTGATGTTGCGCATTTTCGGCGGCATCATGCACCGCTCCAGCAAGTTCTGCCGCAACTCGGCCTAAGCCACTGGCTTGGTCGGCAAAGCGATTCATGGCACTAAAAATATGTTGTGGATTTTCTGGCAGTTCAGTCATTGGTATCGCCCCGTAATAAAAAACGCGCCTAGCGAATGCAGCCAGGCGCGTTTACGTTTTTACATCGTTAGCACATCTAGCATCTATGACACTTTACGATGGCAATGGGTTACTTGTCTTTTTCTTGTTGTAACTGTTTGAGTAATTCATTGGAGTTACTCTCTTTTTCACCGGGATTTCCTTCCTTATTTGCGTCATTTTCGCCACCAACAAGCGCGCCTAAGTCAGCATTTTGTTCAATGTGTGTGGGCGCATCTTCGCCATAACTGACCATGCCGGGGAAAGCGATGACCAAGGCGACCATGATGATTTGGATACAAACGAAGGGAACAGCTCCCCAATAAATGTCTGAAGTCTTGATCGACTTGGGCGCGACAGAACGCAGATAAAACAAGGCAAAACCAAAGGGCGGGTGCATGAAAGAGGTTTGCATGTTTACGCCTAACAACACCCCGAACCAGATTAGATCAATGCCCAGCTTTTCTGCCACTGGGGCAAGCAGCGGCACGATGATGAAAGACAGCTCAAAGAAATCAAGGAAGAAGGCGAGAACAAACACAAGAATGTTCACCACAATTAAAAAGCCAAGCTGTCCGCCGGGGAGTGAGGTCAGTAAGTGTTCAACCCATAAGTCGCCATTCACTGCACGGAACACTAAACCGAATACGGTTGAACCGACTAGGATGAATAAAACAAAGGTAGAAAGTCGGGCAGTGCTATCCATTGCCTGTTTGAGTAAGCCTAGGCTTAAACGCTTCCGGCTTAAGGCTAAAATTAATGCCCCTGCTGCCCCCATTGCCCCCCCTTCTGTTGGGGTAGCAATCCCTAAAAAGATGGTTCCCAATACGAGGAAGATCAAGACTAAGGGAGGGACGAGTGAGGTTAAAACTCGCATCAACAATGCCATCCCACGCAACGACCGTGCTTCAAGTGGTAGGGCAGGGACAGCCGCAGGCTTGATAATCGCTACACCAACAATAAACAGTACATACAAACCGGTTAGGATCAACCCAGGAATCATTGCTCCGGCATACATATCGCCAACCGAACGCCCAAGTTGGTCAGCCATGATAATCAACACTAAAGAGGGAGGAATGATTTGTGCCAATGTGCCAGAGGCAGCAATCACCCCCGAAGCAATCCGTTGGTCGTAGCCATAACGCAACATAATGGGCAGAGAGATTAAGCCCATCGAAATGACAGAGGCAGCAACGACACCTGTGGTTGCTGCCAGCAATGCCCCAACAAAAATCACCGCTAGAGCTAAACCACCACGGATAGGGCCAAAAAGTTGCCCAATCGTATCAAGCAAGTCTTCTGCCATTCCTGAACGTTCAAGGATTAGCCCCATAAAGGTAAAGAAGGGAATCGCCAGTAAGGTGTCATTCGCCATAATGCCAAAGATGCGTTCTGGCAGGGCTTGGAAGAGTTGTGGCTGTAACAAGCCCAGTTCAATCCCTAATAAACCAAAAACAATCCCATTGGCAGCAAGGGCAAATGCCACTGGATAGCCACAGAGCAAAAAGACAACTAAGCAACCAAACATTAACGGAGCCATATTGGCAATCAACCATTCCATTATGCGTCTCCCTTCTTGCTGGCAAGGATAGCAGCGGCGAGTTCTTCTTCGCTGCTCGGTTTGTTTGATTTGGCATTCGGGTCATCAATCAAACCGCGTAAGAAAGCGACTCGTTTAATGAATTCGGAAATACCTTGTAGGGCTAACAAGGCAAAACCGATCGGTAATAAGGCTTTCACTGGCCACCGGATTAACCCCCCTGCATTGGCAGAAATCTCATTAATCATAAAAGACTCTTTGACTAAGGGGATAGACAACCACAAGACCAACAGCACCATGGGCAAGAGAAAAAAGAGCGTACCAAGAATGTCAATCCAAGCTTGAACCTTGGGGGAAAAACGTCCAGTAATGACATCAATCCGTACATGCTCATTATTTTTGAGCGTGTAGCCTGCACAGAGTAAAAAGATTGCCGCAAATAAGTACCACTGAATTTCTAAAAAAGCGTTGGAGCTGTAGTTAAACGCATAGCGCACGACTGCATTTGCCGCGCTTAATAGCGCGACAATGAGCACAAGCCAAGTTGTTGCCTTTCCTACTTGCTCATTCAGGGTATCAATGCCCCTACTGAGTTTGAGTAAAAAGTTCACCGTTGTTCCTCCAGATTAGGATGATCTTAAAATGTCAGGTTCTTTGACCTGTTTATACGTTGTGCCTGTTGTGAATGCAGTGGCAGCATAACTGCTGCGGCATGATCTCTGGCATTGTGGAAAACCGCAAGCTGCACCGCCGCAATCCACTACGCTTTGTACTCTTTGTTGTGAAAGATAAAAAATGACCACTACCCGCTTTTGTTTTGTCCGTCATGGTGAGACGGCTTGGAACACGGAACGCCGCTTACAAGGAAATTTAGACATTGCGCTCAATCAGAAAGGCCACGCCCAAGCTTGTGCGGCAGCCCAATTTTTAGCCAAGTATGCGACCCACTCCCCGATTCATGCGGTGTATAGCAGTGATTTGCAACGCGCTTGGCATACCGCCGAAGCAATTGCCTCCGCCCTCGCCTTATCTGCCCAAGCGTTACCGGCAGTACGGGAACGGCGGTATGGCTTGTTTGAGGGTCTGACCTATGATGAGGCCAACAGCAAATATCCTGAGTTGTATGCACAATTGGAGCAGCGAGACCCCGATTTCGTGATTCCACAAAATGGCGAAAGCCTGCGCCAATTTCAGGCGCGGGTCAGTGCCGCTTTAGAAGAACTGGCGGATCGCCATGTCGGGCAACGCATTGTTGTGGTATTGCATGGCGGGGTGTTAGACATCATCAACCGCTATGTACGCGGTAATCCACTGCACACCCCACGCGATTTCCTCATCCCCAATACGGGTCTAAATTGGCTTCGCCGTGAGCAAGGCGCAAACCCCGCTTGGCAAATTGAGCATTGGGGCGATACGCAACATTTAGATGATCTGGCCTTGGATGAACTCGCCTAATTAGTTGTCTTTTTTATTACGCCATTCCTCACAGCTACGATCAGAAAACCCTTTGTCAATATTGGCTTTTGCTTTTGGTGCGCAAATTCGGGCGAGCACAGCCTCTTCTAATGCTTC
>CAZOBT010000024.1:11926-15626 GCA_964578025.1 uncultured Rhodocyclaceae bacterium
GGCCAAACGCTGATTTTGGCTTGTTGCGCAAATTGCCCAATCAGCTTTTGGTGATCCGTTTTCTGTGTATCCTCGGCAATCGCACCCACGACATTTAGGCTGAGGCAGCTAAGAACAAAGAAGCGAAATAGGGACATCGAATACTCCATTCGTAAGACAAATTTCTTGGACAACTTAGAGACTTGGTTTTGCGGCATGTGCTTGGTCAAACAAAGTCTCTAAACCGCGATGTGTGCCACGCAATTGGTCAACCACGGCTTTTGCCCAATCAAAATAGGCTTGTTGCCGAGACAAAGGCCAATCCGCTGGTGGGGTCTGCGACATATCGCGTAGGTTGCAGATTTTATCCGCGAGCTTTACCAGTTTTGCTGGTTGACTGATGGTAGCCGCATGCACAATTTGTAGGCGTTTACGTTCAGCTTTCGGCAAGCTTTTATCGTCAGTCACTTCCTGTACTACCTTAGTCACCTCTTCACCAAATTGCTCGCGCAACTCCTCAACGGTGGTCGCCGTATCTTCTAAGGTGTCATGCAAAATTGCGGCAAGCAATACCAGTTCATCGTTAACGTTTGCTTCATTAGCCAATAGGTTAGCCAACGCAATTGGATGGTTAATATAGGGTGAAGCGTAAGTATCTTTACGCCGCTGGTCACGGTGTTTGCTAGCGGCAAAGGCAAGGGCATGCAGAAGTTGTTTGGACATGGATGTCTCCTATTCTTTTGTTGCTTTTCAACTCAGGCTACACTTTGCCGTGTGAGAAGAAGAATGAGAAGAAAGTATGGCACGTTTGTCTTGCCTCTTGCTGTGTTGCCTGATGAGCTATACCCCGATTGGTTTTGCCCTAGAGGCTACCTCGGTACAGCTCGTATGGAAACATCAGTTTGAATTTGCTGCCTTTTATGCCGCCGAAGCCAAGGGATTTTATCGTGAAGCGGGCTTAGCCGTTACGATCCGTGAAGGGGGGCCGGGGATCAATGCCAGTACAGAGGTGACTGCCGGACGGGCGGATTTTGGGGTTGGTACGTCTGCCTTGGTGGTGGATCGCCATGAAGGCAAACCCGTTATTGCCTTAGCAGCCTTGATGCAACACTCCCCAACAGCCTTACTTGCAAAACAAACCGCGACATTAAGGAACATACATCAACTGGCAAATTTACCAATTGCTGTTGACCCACATAACCGCGATGAAATTGAAGCCTATTTACTTGCCGCTGGGCTGAAAAAATCCCAAATTAATTTTGTTGACCAACATGATTGGGGGCTACGTGCTTTAGAACAAGGGCAAGTTGCTGCACAAGCGATTTATATCTCGAATCAACCTTTTCTGATCCAAAGGAAAGAGCACGACTACTTAATATTGCAGCCACGCTCAGAAGGAATTGATCTCTTTGGCAATATTTTATTTACCAGCGAAAAAGTCCTCCAACAGCGACCAGAGGTTGTTCGGGCATTTC
The DNA here is from genome assembly GCA_964578025.1 of uncultured Rhodocyclaceae bacterium. Classification (GTDB taxonomy): domain Bacteria; phylum Pseudomonadota; class Gammaproteobacteria; order Burkholderiales; family Rhodocyclaceae; genus CAZOBT01. The sequence goes on from CAZOBT010000024.1 coordinate 13,381, forward strand.
GTGCTGCAACCCTCAAGGGTTTTGTGTACGCCCTGAGTCATCCTGAAGAAATCGCTAAGTTAATTCTGGATCGTTATAACACCCAAGACAAATCCCTTGCCCATTTGTTGTATGAGGCAAAAGAAATCCAAACCTTATCAGTGCTTGATGTTGTTGAGCCTGGCTATATGAATCGCGGACGGTGGCAGCATGTGGTAGATGTTTATGCCGGGCGCGGACAAGTCCCAACTGATTTTGATCTTAACGGATTCATCTACGAACCGAATCCTCCCCTTTTGCCGCGTTGGGCAGTCAATGTGATGCTTGGCGGGGGCATTGCTTTGCTTTTGTCATGGTTTGTGTTGGCGCGTTTGCGTCAGTTAACCCACCGTTTGCAAGGAGAAATCCAAGAACGGCAAGAGGTAGAACGTGCTTTAAGTGCAAGCGAAACTAAGTATCGAGAGTTAGTCGACAATGCCAATGCGATTATTTTGTGTATCTCTTTAGATGGCAAGGTGACGTATTTCAATGAAGTTGCTGAACGAGTATTTGGTTTTCCTGCGGCAGAAATTTTGGGGCAACACATTGTTGGCACGATTGTTCCGGCGATTGAATCAAGCAGTAATCGTGATCTTGCTGAGCTGATGCTAGATTTATTAGCACGCCCTGAAAATTACGTGCTGAACGAAAATGAAAATATGCGCCGTGACGGCAGCCGCATTTGGGTGGCTTGGGCCAATAAGGTGATTGTTGATCCCAATGGGGTAGCAGTGGCTCTATTAGCAATCGGGCATGATGTGTCTGAGCGGCATCAGCTCGAACTAAAAATTGCACAACATCAAGAAGAACTTGAAGCCACCGTGCAAGAGCGTACCGAACAGCTAGTACAAGCCAAAGAAGCTGCCGAAGCCGCCAACCGGGCAAAAAGTGCTTTCTTAGCGAATATGAGCCACGAAATCCGCACGCCGCTACATGCCATTATAGGATTAGGACATTTGATCCGGCGTGAAGGCTTATCGCCACGGCAAACAGAGCAAATGAGTAAGATGGAAGTTGCCAGCAAACATCTGCTAGAAATCATTGATGCCGTACTGCAATTATCCAAAATCGAAGCAGGGAAATTAGACATTCAAGCCGTGCCATTTTCACCACAAGAATTGGTGCAGCATGTACTTGGTATGGTGGAGCATCGTGCCAAACTGCAAGGCTTAAACTTGTCTTGTCACATGAGTAATGTGCCAAAGCAAGTGATTGGTGATGCGACAAGAATTCAACAATCTTTACTCAATTTAGTCGCAAATGCACTCAAGTTCACCGAAAAAGGCGGCGTTTCGCTACATATAAGTCTAATCAGGGCAAATCAAGACGAGGTGTGTTTACACTTCGCGGTAACAGATACCGGAATTGGTATCGCTCCTGACGTATTGCCACGGTTATTCTCCGCCTTTGAACAGGCCGATAGTTCAACGACGCGCAAATATGGTGGCACAGGCTTGGGGCTGGCAATTACGCAAAAACTCGCACAATTGATGGGGGGTGAGGCCGGTGTTATCAGCCAACTGGGGCAAGGTAGCACCTTCTGGTTTACCGTGTGTGTGCGGACAGTTTCTTCCGATATACAACTCAGCAATCACCAAAATGACGAGGCTCAATTGCAGCCACTCTGTCATGGGCAACGGGTGCTCATCGTCGATGATGATGAAATTAACCGAGAAATTTTGTCCGAATTTCTCTCACCGTTTCAGCTACAGGTTGATACCGCCAATGATGGTAGCCATGCCTTAGCCCAGCTCGCACGGCATGATTACGCTTTGATCCTGATGGATATGCAGATGCCAATATTGGATGGTCTGAAAGCCACGGAGCAAATCCGCCAACTCCCCGGCCACAAAGCCCAAACCCCCATCATCGCCCTCACTGCCAACGCCTTCGCCGAAGACAAAGCCCGTTGCCAAGCGGCTGGAATGGATGATTTCTTGGCAAAACCGATTGAGCCAGCGCGTTTATTTAATGTGTTAGCGAAATGGTTGGCCTTGAAAAACCAGTAATTCGTAGAGTCAAGACCAAATCAAAAATTAAGTAATAAGCAATGTTAAATATACCTTGTAGGAAATAGACCAAATAGGATGGTCTGAGGTTTAACCCATTAAAACAAATAAAAAGACCTTGATTTATCAAGGTCTTTTTTCAATGATGCTTTCTGGTCGGAGTGAGAGGATTCGAACCTCCGGCCCCTGCGTCCCGAACGCAGTGCTCTACCAGGCTGA
>CAZOBT010000025.1:0-15234 GCA_964578025.1 uncultured Rhodocyclaceae bacterium
AATCTTTGTAAAAACAACAGGTAACAGCAAATTGCTGGCGGTCGATACGTTTGAGTAATTCAAACATACTATTCGTCCCACCGCCCCATTCATGCCCGGTATCTAACAACAAAATACGACGTGGGGTGCAGTTGGAGGGGCTGGGGCTTGGCGGAATGACGGGCGTAGCCGTGTTAGCCGTGCTCATGGGCAAACTTTCTGCGCCGAGGCGGGCGCGACAGGCTGAGTCTGCAAAATGCTCAATACGGCGGCTGCGACCTCGGTCACGCTAATCGCTTCCATACAAATTGGCTCGGCATAGGGACAACGTTTGGAGAGGCAAGGGTCGCAGGTACGGGTTTTTTGAATAACGCGATGCTGCGTCAAGGCATAAGCGGGGCCAGAGCGGGTGTAATCCGACACCGCAAACAAGGCCACCACAGGCGTATTCACCGTGACGGCAAGGTGCATTGGCCCCGTATCGCCGGTGACTAAAACGCTGGCACGCTGCAATAAAGCGGGCAACGCTAACAAGGGCAATTCCCCTGCCGAAGCCCACGCCAGCGGTTGCCCTGCTGCATCCAGGGCGTTGATTCCCTGCGCAATCTCTTGGCACAAGGCTTGTTCAGCGGGAGAGCCTGTAATGACAAAACGTAGCGGACGGGCGGCAGTGAAAGGTGGGGCTAACTGTTGCAGCAACTGTTGCGCCAAGGCGACAAATCGCCCTTTTGCCCAGCGGCGACTGTTGGTGGACGCACCGGGTTGAAAGGCAATAATCAGTGCGTCATCCCAGCCTTTGGCCTGTAAAGCCTGTTGTAAGGCCGCCGCCCCTTCTGCATGTAAGGGGACGGACATGGTACGTGGGAAATGATGAGCGTTTCGTGCTCCAGCAAGTTCGGCAACGGCTAAACGTTGCTCAATGCCATGTCCAAAATCGTCCCATGTTTGGATTGGCTGTTGATTGCTGAGTAAAAAACGGTTGGCATTATTGTTGGGTAATTTAACGATATGCCTTGCCCCCGCCAGATAGGCGAGCGGTGTGGCTTGCGGTTCATTGCCATGAAAAATTGCCGCTAGGTCATACCTGCCTTGTGCGCGTAAGCGGCGCACAGTTGCCCAAAAACCACGCCACTTTCCGGCATAAGCCACATAGGCATCCACCCCCAGCAATCCGGTAAACAACGCCAACAAGGAAGGATGTACGAGCAAGGTAATGTGTGCGTGGGGGTAGGCTTGGCGTAAGGCCATGATCCCCGGTGTCGACAACAAAGTATCGCCCAAGGCGGTACAGGAAATCGCCAAAATGCGCTGAATCTTATTTGTCCCCAGCTCATCCGCCGGGCGGGGGCGACGATCCAAGAAACGCGCTAAACGTAAGACCCAACGCAAGCCCGTGGCACGGAGTTGTAAACGCATTGAGTTTCCTTCAAAACTGAATTGGTGGACGTTTTGAATAAACAAGCAATATTTTCTGAATAGTCATGTGGTTTTTCTCCAGGATGAAGTATCTCTTGATAATTATTTGACCCGTAAATACAGGCGCGACCACACCGGATGCGCATACATCCGCATCCGCCCGGCAAACCAGTCTGCCCCTTTGTCTTTGACGACCAAGCGCGGCAAGGCCAAGGGATCGGTGCTAGGACGTACCACGCCGGGTTGCGTTGTATGCAAATGCGTAAAGCCCATTGCTTGTGCCACGGCTTGGTAATGGCGATCAAAATAGCCTTGCGGCCAGCAAAGATGGGGGGCGCGCTCACCCAGCCGCGTCAGTAAGGTGTGGCGTGACGCAGCTAAATCCTCTGCTAAGGCCGCATCGCGGGCAGTTTGTTCGGGGATTTGCTGATCCCAGCGCGTGTGGCTATGCGTGTGTGAGTGAAAATCACAACATCCCGCCGCACGCATGGCCTCGACCTCTGACCAACGCAAAAAGGCCGCATCATATTGCCCATCCTTGGCGTATTGCATGGCGTGACGATGGTTGGGAACACTCGGCAGGGCGGCGTTATTGTTTAGACCAAAGTAGGGTCGAGCCTCACCTTCGCCTACCCACTTGGTAATTAAGAAGATGGTGGCATGTAGACCAAATTCTTTTAATACGGGGTAGGCATACACCCAGTTATCTAGATAGCCATCGTCAAAGGTCAGTAATACCGATTTGGCAGGCCATGTTCCGCTGGCTAAACCAGCGGAGAACTCGGCGAGGCTCAGGGTTTTCCAACCTTGCTCTGCCAGCCACTGCATTTGCGCCCGAAAATTATCGGGAGAACAGGTGACTAGCCCCGGTGCGGGGCTGATATGGTGATACATCAAAATCGGAACAGGAGCTTGCCACATCTTGCCGTCTCCCTTTTTTAAGGCTGTGCCGTTGGCGTTGGCAGCGATTGCCCAAGCAACTGACGGTACACCGCTTCCATGCCTGTCACCATCGCTTGCCGCGAAAACTTGTGCCGTACAAACTGCGCCGCCGCCGCGCCATAGTGTTGGCGTAAGGCCGGATCAGCGAGCAAACGATTCACCGCCGTCGCAATCGCCGCCCCACTTGCGCCGCCGCTGGCTTGCGCAGGCACGAGTAAACCGGTTTGCTCGTCTTGAATCACCTCCGGCACACCATCAATCGCTGTGCCAATTGCGGGTAAACCCATTGCCCCAGCTTCAATAAACGCTGTGCCTAAAGCTTCTTGATGCGTTGGTAACAAAAACACATCTAAGGCGGCTAATACCCGCACCACATCGCGGCGCAAACCCAGCAAATGCACCCGCTCGCCATAGCCTTCGGCGGCAATGCGTTGTTGTAAATTTTCGGTTTGTGGCCCATCGCCTGCAAAGACAAAATGAGCGTCTGGAAAACGCGCTAATACCTGTGGCACCGCATCCAAAATCTGCGCATGGCCTTTTTTGGCACGCAAAATGGCGACCGTACCAACTAACACCGCGTTTTCTGGCAAACCCAGCTCTTGGCGCAAGGCCAGCCGGGGGGCGGGCGTGGTGTTGAGTTCTGGATTGCTCACGTCATAGCGCGACAAATCCACCCCAGTGGCTACTGTCGTGACCTGCTGTGCTGGCACACCGGCGGAGAGCAAATAAGAACGGACATGCTCACTCACCGTCACCACATGATCGGGCAAGACGCTGTAGGTAAACCGCGAGGTAATTGGTAAAGCCAAATGCCGGGTGCGCACAATTTTCGGACGGTTTTTCCCCAAGCTCCGGGCGGCAATGCCTACCAGTTGCGTATCGCGCCCACTATGCGTATTCACAATCTCAGGGGCAAATTGCTGGATCACCCGCCGCAAGCCCCACAAACCGGGCAAGTCGGCTAAACCCCGCATGTCCACCGCAAAGGTTGTAAAACCTGCTTCGGCGGCACGGGCGAGGAGTTTGGCTCCGGGGCGACCGACAACCGCTAAGTCATGCCCCCGCTCGCGCATCCCCAGTAATTCATTCATGGTGCGGTTTTCTTGCCCCCCCCAGCCCAGCGAGGATTCGCTATGGAGAATGCGTAATTTGTGGTGGTGCAATTTGTCGTGTTTGTCTTGTTGTGCAGTGCTTAACATGGTTGATCTGCCTTATGGTTCATACACGTATTCATGCCGTGTTAATGCACTTCGCTAGCACGTTGCAAGCTGTGCAAACGCGCATAACTGCCTCCTAAGGCCAGCAGTTGTTCATGATTACCGCTTTCAACCACCTTGCCTTGCGATAGCACCAAAATCCGGTCAGCACGTTCAATGGTGGATAAACGGTGCGCAATGACCAAGGTAGTACGTCCACGCATCAATTCATCTAATGCCGCTTGGACATGGCGTTCAGATTCTGTATCTAAGGCCGAGGTAGCCTCATCTAAGATCAAAATCGGCGCATCTTTTAATAAGGCACGGGCAATTGCTAAACGTTGTCGTTGTCCCCCAGACAACTTAACCCCATGTTCCCCCACAAGGGTATTAAAGCCATCGGGCAATGCCTCAATAAACTCTAGAGCATGTGCCGCTGCTGCCGCTTGGCGGATTGTTGCCATCTCAACGCCACGTCGTGCGCCATAGGCAATGTTGGCGGCAACCGTATCGTTAAACAGCACGACTTCTTGGCTAACAAGGGCAATGTTTTCGCGCAGGCTAGCCAATTGAATGTGGCTTAATTCATGTCCATCAATACGAATCGCGCCACTGTCAATGGCATAAAAACGTGGCAATAAATTGGCAACCGTCGTTTTACCACTGCCTGATTGTCCAACTAAGGCCACACATTGTCCGGGCTGAATTTGGAAAGACAAATTATCTAACGCGGGACGTTCCGCCCCTGGGTAGCTAAAACTGACATGGGCAAATTCGACCAAACCTTGCGCCCGGCCTAACGATGCTGTGCCTTGATCGTCTTCTGGGGCTTCATCAATCAAACTAAAGACGCTTTCGGCGGCGGCTAAACCGCGTTGGATGGGTGTATTGATGTCGGTCAGGCGTTTGAGAGGAGCTAGGGTCATGAGCATGGCGGTAATGAAGGAGACAAAGCTACCGACCGTTGTCTGGTCTTGCCCGGCTTGATGCAAGGCCACTGCCATGATGGTAGCGAGGGCAATCGCGGCAAAGAATTGCACAATCGGCCCTTGTGCCGCCGCTGCGACCGTACCACGCATATTAAAGCGGCGTTGTTCTTGAATAGCCGCTCGAAAGCGTTCGCTTTCGTAATGATGCCCACCAAAGATTTTGATGACTTTATAGCCTTCAATTGCCTCTTGCAAAACTTGTGTAATCGCCCCTTGCGAGTTCTGAATCCCCCGTGAAACCCGGCGTAAACGTCGACTAAACACCCTTACCACAATCGCAATAAACGGCACCATCGCAATCGTAATTAGGGTGAGTTTCCAGTTCAGATATAACAGCCATGCCAACAGGCCGATAATCGACAAGCTATCTTTGACAAGCGTAGTTAAGGCATTAGTAGCTGCCCCAGTCACGCCACTGACATCGTAGGCAATTTTGGACATTAAACGCCCAGAAAGATGGTCGGCAAAGTAGCGATTGGGCAATAACAACAAGCGTTCAAACATTGCTTGGCGCAATTCCATCACCACTTGGTTTGAAACCCAACTCATGGCGTAATCGCCAATAAAGCCAAGGATGGCTCGCGCAATAAATACGCCAATGATGATTAAAGGGTAATACAACCAATCCCACTCTCCCTGTGCTTTGGCAAAGCCGCTATCCAGTAGCTCTTTCATCATGGCAGGAAGTACAGGCTCAACAATCGAGGCCAAGGCCATACACACTAAGGCGACTAAGAAGGCGACCCAATAAGGGCGTACATAGTTCAGTAGGCGGGCATACAGTTCGCGGCTACTAAAATGGGGGGAGGGCGGTGTAGACGAAGAAGTGGGTGTGGATATTGTCATACCAAAAAAGGAAACTGCCGACGACGGCAAGAAAAGCAAGGAAAAACAAACAAGGGCTGGCTAAAAACAAATGAGCCACAACTTGCGTGTGGCTCGGTCGGGGGAAGGTGCTTATAGTCGCCAGAAGGTGTAATCGGCAGCGGTGAACGCCGCCGCAGGCAGCACCGATTTCACATCAATGACCACACCACCGGGACGCACCAAGGCAGTGGCGGCACTGGGGGTCAAACTGGCAAACTCTTGATGTGCAACAGCAACAATTAAGGCTTCAGCTTGGGGTAAATCGGCTTGTGCGATTAAGTCGATGCCGTATTCGTGTTTGGCTTCTTCACGCTCTGCCCACGGATCACAGACATTGACTTGAATGCCGTAACTTTGCAGTTCCGCGACAATATCTGGCACTTTGGAGTTACGCACATCAGGGCAGTTTTCTTTGAAGGTTAAACCCAGCACATTGACGGTGGCGTTGCGTACATTTGAGCCAGCTTGAATCATCAGTTTGACGGTTTTTTCAGCAACAAATTTACCCATGCCATCATTGATCCGCCGCCCCGCCAAAATCACTTGTGGTTGATAGCCAATCATTTCGGCTTTATGCGTCAAATAATACGGGTCAACACCAATACAATGCCCACCGACTAAACCGGGGCGGAAGGGCAAGAAATTCCACTTCGTGCCAGCGGCTTGTAGCACCTCAGTGGTATCAATGCCCAAACGGTCAAAAATAATTGCCAGTTCGTTCATAAAGGCAATATTCAAATCGCGTTGTGTATTTTCAATAACCTTCGCGGCTTCGGCGACACGAATCGAAGAAGCGGGATAGACCCCTGCTTCTACGACTAAAGAATACAAAGCCGCGACCTTCTCCAAAGTTTCTGGGCTATCGCCAGACACTACTTTGGTAATGCTACTCAAGGTGTGTAATTTGTCGCCGGGATTGATCCGTTCTGGTGAGTAGCCAATCGCAAAATCTTTGCCCCATTGCAGCCCAGAGAATTTTTCTAACACCGGTACGCATACTTCTTCTGTCGCACCGGGATAGACGGTGGATTCATAAATCACAATCGTCCCACGGCGCAGGTGTTTACCAATCGTTTCAGAAGCACGCACCAGCGGGGTGAAATCGGGGCGATGCGCTTCATCAACCGGGGTAGGGACGGCAACCACAATAAAATCGGCATTTGCCAGTTGTTGTGGGTCAGCGGTTAAGGTTAATTGTGCTTGGGTCGCGGCTAACAAGCCTGCACTGCCGACTTCGCCCGTTGGGTCTTCACCTTGCTGCATGGCAGCGACTTTACGTTCTGCGACATCAAAACCAATCGTCGGCATTTTTTTGCCAAAAGCTACGGCTAAAGGTAAACCAACATAGCCTAAGCCAACGACAGCCACTTGAGTTTGGGAAATATCCATAAGGGTCAGTAGTGCAGGAGATCAAAGAATAGGGCGGGAATTATACCTGTGCTAAAGACAGGGACACATACAGGTCAAGCAACTGTGCGCCCATCGCGTCTAAGCTAAGGTGCGAAACCGCTTGGCGTGCGGCAAGGTGCGCGGCGGGCTGTTGCGCCAGTTCGCAGAGACTATCGAGCTTTTGCGCCATCGCATTCAAATCAACGGCATCAACCACATAGCCATTTTTACCTTCCTCTAACCATTCTTTCGCGCCGCAGGTGGTCGACAACAAAGCAGGCAAACCACACGCTAAGGCTTCTAAAGCCGCATTGGGGCAAGGATCGTACAATGTTGGCAACACAAACGCATCGGCGGTGCCATACCACGGGGCAATTTCCCGGCGTGGGCCTAAGAAATGGGTGCGTTTACCTAAGCCTAGCTTCTTCGCCAGACTTGCCATGCTGGCAGCTTTACGGTCTTCGCCAATCACCAATAAATGCGCGTCTTTATGTTGCATCTTTGCCATGGCTTGCAATAGCTGTGGCACGCCTTTGCGTTCAAAACCACTGCCGACAAACAATAAAACCGGGGCATCGGCTGGAATTTCTAAAGCGGCACGTTGTTCGGCGCGGAAAGGGGCGACTTTCTCGGGATGAAACACGTCTAAATCTACCCCGTTATAGATCACATGCAGTTTCTTCTTGGGCACTTGGTAATACTGCACAATTTCATCTGCCACCATTTGCGAATTGCAAATTACTGCTTTGAGTTTGGGATGGGCAAACATGGCGGCTTCGGTTTCCACAATGTATTTATGGAAAGACGAAAAGCCTTGTAAGGTTTTTTCGAAACTCCCTTGGGTACGGGCGCGATGGTCTAACCATGCGGCGTGTACGCCATCCCCTGCCCGGAAAATCGTACAACCGGGAACCCGTTCATGCGATTGCACCAAGTCATAACGTCCACGCAACATTTCAGATTGCACAGCGGCAGCGAAGCTTTTTTCGCGTGCAGTACGCCCACCAAACCACCGTGCAAAAAGCGAAACTTTCGGATCACAAATCACTTTGCGAAAGCCCTGTTGTACCGCCCCGCCTGCCCATTGCCGGGTAATTAGCGTGAGTTCTGCCCCGCTTTTAACCAAGGTATCTAAGGCACGTTCGACAAAGCGTTCTGCGCCGCCATATGGGTTATAACGTTGGCGTACCAAGGCCAAACGTAAAAGCGGTCGCTTTGGTGCTACAGGTTTTTCTTGATTCATGATCTAGTCCCCTCTGATGATGCAGTTAACGGAGCTAACCCCGTTGTTTCCTCTAGCAACGAATTGACCGCAGCAAGCACCTCTTCCGGCGTAATCACTTGCAGGCAATCGCTGACTTTTCCTCCGCCACAGCCATCCAATCCGCAAGGGCGGCAAGGATGTTGTTGGCTCGTTAAGATGCGTTGTGGCACGCCCCATGGCCCCCATTGTTTATCCCCGGATGGGCCAAAGAGTGCAACAACCGGCGTGCCAACGGCAGCGGCAATGTGCATCGGGGCAGAGTCCACCCCAATAAACAAGCGTGCCGCCGCCGTGACAGCCGTTAATTCTTTTAAGTTCAATTCACCTGCCAAACTTGGTACGCGAGCTGGCAGGCGACTTTGGATCGCTTCGAGCATGGCAAGCTCGCTGGGGTCTGGGGCAGCGGTCAATAAGACGTGTTGCCCTGCTGCGACAAGCTGTTGAATCAATGCCGCCATGTTGTCAATAGACCAACATTTAAAAAACCATCTGGAAGCAGGGTGAATATGGATAAATGAGTTATAGACCAAATTTAGCTGTTGTAGTTTGGCGGCAACAACTTGTTCGGCTTCTGTCCCAGCCACCAAGCACAGGCGGCGTTCGGCGGGGCTAGGTTGAATCCCAATGCGGCGTAGGGCATCAAGGTTATATTCCGTGGTGTGGCGTAAGGCATTGCTGGGGTGGGGGTACAAATGAGTAAAGCGTTTTTTCCACCGTTTGCCGCGCTCTTTGCGTACAGGCCCGACTGCCCAACGCGCCCCGGTTAAGCGGGCTAACCACGCCCCGCGCCAATGTTCTGTGAGGTGAATGACGAGGTCGTAATGCCGTCCGCGCAAGGCTTGTAGCAACTGCCATTCTTTTTGTACTTGTTGCCATTTACCTTCACGTTTCCATTGCCGCCCAATGGTATGAACTTGGCTAATCGCGGGGTGTAAGGTCAACATCGCTGCTGTATCGGCATACACCAAGGCATCAATTTCAAGGTGGGGCGCACGGTTTTTCAACACGGAAAACACCGGTGAGCTTAATAACACATCACCGTGGTGACGCAGTTTAATCACCAACACCCGTCGCAGTTCAGACAAGGGGATGGTATCGGGCAAAATCGTGAAATCGTTCATAGTCCGCATTTTAGCGGCACAAGCGTGAAGACTTAATGAATTCCTTGGTTTTCTTACAAAACGGAAACATCGCAGAAACCCGGACTTACCATTTACCGGCTCCTCCGGGCTGTATAACGCTTAATGACTGGGGAAGAACATTTTGGCTTTGTCGAGTTTGTAGCCCCACGGGAGATTGGTATTCTTCCAGCCATTGACCAAACGCCGCCCCGCACTCGTGCCTTCCTTGCCCATGTCGCCTTCAAAGCCCTCAGCGACGCTATACACTTGGGTGAAACCTTGTAATTGCAAAATATCCGCCGCTTTCGCGCTGCGGTCGCCAGAGCGACATATTAGGATGACTTTATCTTGCTTGCTCAGCCCTTTGTCGGCTAAACGGCGAGCGACTTCTTTGGTGAAATCGGGGTTAGGTTCGAGCAAATACATGCTGCGTTTGTCGTCCCAATCGCTCATCACTTCTTGATGCTCGACATAGGGAGTCAGGGCATCGGCTAAGGGAGTCATCCCCACATACATGGCTTCGGCGCGGGTGCGGATGTCAAGGAACAAGACCTTTTTGCCCTCTTGTTGCACCATGTCATAGGCTTGTTGCGGGGTAAGGTAAAGCGCGAGTTTGCTACGTTTGACTTCAGGCAGTTTTGCCCAGTCGTTGTTACCTGCTTTCCATTCTTGCGCGAATACAGAACTACTCAACACCGCGACAGCAAGCGCGGCAAGGGCAAAACGTTTCATCACATCACTCCCCAAAATATCAATAAAGAAAAACATAAAAAAACGGGACGCAGTCTACGTGGAGACCACATCCCGTTGCTTGGCTTAGATCAAGCTCAGCTCAGGCAATACGTCTGGGCGGATTACGCAATCCCCGGATTGCCATCGACCCCTTTTAAGGTGGGCAGATTGAGCTTGACGGGTTTCACCGTTTTGATTTGGCGCAGGTATTGCGCCACCACATCCCATACCGGCGCACCGCCAGCGTTTTTCGCCTCTTCCGCTACTGGTGCCCAGCCTGCGACTTTGTAGGTCTTGTTCGGGTCGATTAACTTACCGCCCAGCATCATGTTTTGGATGCGTTGCCCCGCTTTCGCCGTGGGATCGCAGGTGTATTGCAAACCACCGACGCGCACCATGTCGCCGCCTTGTTGGTAATACGGATCAGGATTAAATAAGTTGTCACAGACATCTTCCAACACGGTTTTGATCGTCGCCCCGCTCATATTCGTTACCGTTGTCCACGGGTAGGTAATCGCGGTTTGATCTAAGACGTGCTCCATCGTAATCGTGTCGCCGGGAAGCAAAGATGTACCCCAACGGAAGCCGGGCGAGAAGGCGATTTCGGCATCCTTCACCTGCATTAAGGCATCCAAAATGATCTGGTCAAACGTGCCATTAAAGTTGCCACGACGGTATAGCGTGCCTTCGGTGACAGCGAGTTTTTCGGACAGTTTGGCAAGGTAGGGAGCGCGTACCTTGTCGATAAACGCCGCCATCTCCTTATCAGCAGGGATCAAGTTGGCAAATACGGGCAAAAGTTTGTAGCGGAAGTCGGCAACTTTGCCGTTCTTCACCTCAAAATCTAAGACACCTAAATATTTGCTGTTTGAACCCGCATTCGTGACTAAGGTTTGCCCACCGCCATTTTTGACCACCACCGGCGCAGGTACGCCGTCATGGGTATGTCCGCCCATAATGGCATCAATGCCACGTACCCGTGAAGCCATCTTCAAATCCACGTCCATGCCGTTGTGCGAAACGACCACCACCACTTGCGCCCCAGCGGCGCGTGCTTCGTCCACGGTCTTTTGCATGTTTTCTTCTTGGATGCCGTAGCTCCAATTGGGGACTTGCCAGCGCGGATTCGCAATCGGGGTGTAGGGGAAGGCTTGCCCAATCACCGCAACCGGAATGCCGTTAATTTTGCGAATGACGTAAGGCTTAAATACGGGGTCGCCAAAGTCAGCGGTTTTGATGTTTTGCGCCACGATGTCGAGCTTGCCTTTGAAATCTTTTTCGATGATTTCTTTGACGCGAGCTTCGCCATAAGTGGATTACCAGTGCAGGTTCATGATGTAAACACCGAGTAATTTACAGAAATCGACCATTTCTTGTGCATTCGTCCATAAGGCCGTGCCTGAACCCTGCCAAGTATCCCCACCATCCAGCAACAATGCCCCGGGGCGGCTGGCTTTCATGCGTTTGACCAAGGTGGCTAAATGCGCAAAACCCCCGACTTTGCCATAGGTTTTGGCGGCCTTTTCAAAATCTAAATAGCTAAAGGCATGGGCTTCGATCGTGCCGGGTTTAATGCCGAAATGTTTGAGTAATTTTTCGCCAACGAGGTGTGGCACATTGCCCTGTTGCGCCCCCAAACCTAAGTTCACATTGGGTTCGCGGAAATAAATTGGTAAAAGCTGCGCATGGCAGTCGGTAATGTGTAAGAAACTGACATTGCCAAAACTGGGTAAGTCATACATCTTGGCAGCGGCCTTTTCAGCCTGTGCGGCATCGGTATGTAAGGCAAAACCACCCGCAGCGGCAACAGCCAACAGTTGCATAAATTCACGCCGATTCATGCTCATAGAAATCACTCCCTCAAAAAGAAGCCCGGCGAGTGTGCGGCTAATCCATACAACACACTCAAACCGGGCAAAACAACGCAACAACCGAACCTCTGGGATTACCCGCTTGCTTGTTCGCTCAGTCTTTATTGACTGGCGATTCAGGATCAAGCAAGAAGGCGACGATATGGGAAATTTGCTCTGGGCTTAACCAACCATGCAGGCCAAAACGCGGCATATTGGTACAGGCGGTATAAGCATTTGAGTTATAAATTTTGCTGTAGGTGTACTTAATGATGTCTGGGTTAGACAAGCCACCCCGCAATTTGCCAAAGTGCTGTAAGGACGGGCCAATCGTGCCATAGGCCAATTCTTTTTTGGCTAATTGGTGACAGGCATAGCAGTTGCCACCTTTTAAGCGTCCGGGCGGATCAGGCTGAATAAAGCCGACATGCCCACCCGTTCCGACCGAGGCCAGTTTTTCCCCTTCTTTCCAATCCCCGACTAACTTGCCGTTGTCTGGCAGTTTCACCGTCGCAAGATTTAACTTTTCCAATTTCTCGGCGACTTTTTTCGGGGGTTGGTCACGGTATTGGAAACAGGTTTTCATCGTTTCATCTTGATTCAGTCGCTCCATCCATTCCTTGTCGTTATCAGGACGGAACGAGGAAACAAAAATCTGTTCTGCGTCTTTCGCATACTTACCGCCGGGGGCTTCCACCTTGGCTTTTTGCTCGGCAGCGTTGCTGACGCTGCTCAGGCTGATGACCACACCTGCGAGTAAAACCGCAGAGCGTAAAAATTTTGGCGTTGATGTGTGCATTTATCCTTGCTCCCTTGCCTTAGCGTTTAATTCCGGGGGTTTCCATGACCGTGCCGCTACCGTTCTTTTGCAAGAACACTTGTAGCGCGACAATGGAATCGGACAAATATTTCGGCTCGGGGAAGCGGGCTTGGCGCATACAGTCAATCAAGCGGCGTTCCATCGTCCATACCGCGCCTTGCGACACGCGATACGAAGGCCAAGTTTTCATGGCAAAACCCGCCCCGTCTTTGGTGCTCAGGTTGCCTAATTCTTGCAGGCGAATGCGTTTGCCTTCTTGCCCATGACAAATCGCACAGGAGAAATCTTGTGGCCCAGAGCGGCGATAGAAAATGTATTCGCCCACCTTGTACATGCGCTTTTCTTCGGGATGGGTGGCGGGGACGTTAATCGCTACACCATTGGATTTCGCGCCAATATAGGTGACCAGGGCTTCAATGTCAGATGGCTTGCCGGGCTTGGAATACCAATTTTTGGTCGCCTGTTCTTCGGTCAAACCTTGCAAACTGACCATGCAATGCACCAAGCGCGATTCCACATCCATCACTTTGTTGGTGTCTTTAAAGTAACGTGGGAGCTGGGCATACGCACCTTCGAGCTTGCCGGGGCCAAGTCCCATATCACATTGTTCTAAACTGGCTTGTTTTGGGCCACGTTTTTCCTTCCACAAGGATTCGCCCTTCATTTCTAACAAATCTGCCGGATTGCCGTCCGCCAGTGCTTCACGGTACTTGGCGATTTCTTCCGCACTTTTATCTTGCGCATAAACCATTGCCATGGGTAATGCCAAGGCGGCACTGAGCAGCAAAGGCAGGCGGAATATGGCTTGTTGTTTATGCTGTAAGCCGTTTTTCATCGTATCTCCTCCAATCGGGGAGCATAAGCTGGTGATAATGACGCTTAATCTGCCAGCTTATGCTTTTTATGGCCTGAATTAACTTATTTAGTCACTTAGCAATGCTAAGAACTAAGTTACCACTTAGTTAATTGTGCCTTCGTCGCTACGCTTGTCGCCTTTGTTATCGACCCAGCTCACCACCACTTTGTCACCCTTTGCCCCGCCTTTGAACTTAAAGGAGAGGTAGGGGTTTTTCGAGATGGCTGTGCCAAATTGGCCTTGCAACACGACTTTGCCGTTATGGGTTGCGGTGAGTTCGGTAATGAAATGCGCGGGGACGAATGCACCAGCGGAATCCTTGCGTTGCCCGGTTTCCATTTCGTGTGCCATCAACACTTTGACTTCGGTAACGCCTTCTTTATTGGAGGCGCGGATTTTCATCGGATCAGCCATTTATAAGCTCCTTAATCTCTGAATTTGTATGAATTGATATTAGCCGCCGCAACCGCCGAGCGTGACCTTGATTTCCTTCATCGCCATAAAGAACTTGCCGTCCGATTTGACAATGGCGTAGACGTTGGAGGTTTGCCCCATTTTGACGCGGGTTTGCACGTTAGCTTCTGTGCCTTCGGGCAGGGTGAACGCGGCGGCTAAGGGATTGGTGTTCTTTTCGATAAGTATCGAAACTTCGGTGACATTGGGCAGGCTAGAGGTTGCACCAACGGGCACAACCGCCCCGTTTTCCGCAATATCAGGCCCCGTCACTTGCACATCTTTGCTTTCGCTGGGGGCGGCAACTCCCAAGGCTTTCAGGGTGTCAGCCATTGAACGCGCATCAAACGCACCTTTGTTCCATTCGGCTAAGGCGATTTCTGGGGTAATCAAACCGATCCCGGCTAACACGCTGAGGAAGCCTAAACCGCCGCCAGCTTTTAATACACCACGACGTTGTTGATTCATTTCTTGACGCATAAAGTGTCTCCTTAATTGAAACCTAGATTAAGACAGTGCTATTGCCCTGCTGCCGCATTGGCGGGCGAGCCGGACAAAATCCATTGAATGAGAGCCTTGGCCTCATCATCTTTCAACTGCTGTGCTGGCATCGGAACAGCCCCCCACACCCCAGAACCGCCCGCCTTGATCTTGGCGATCAATTTGGCTTCGGCATCGGCTTGGTCTTTGTACTTCGCCTTCACCTCGTTATAGGCAGGGCCAACGATCTTGTTAGCAACACCATGACACGCCATACAGCCTTTTTCTTGCGCTTGCTTAAAGGCGGGATGCGGTGGCGGTGGTGGGGCTTTGCGCGTGTCTTTGGTCGTGACCATGCCACGTGCCGGGCCAACTTCGCGGTTTTGCTCGGCTAAGTTACCGTGGGCATCCCATGCATATTCGGGCAGGCTAGAGGCAATCTGCACCTCGGTTTTGCAGTTCTTCATACAGGCCACGTTCTTGGTGTCTGGCTTGCCGCCATTGCCAATCCCGCCTTTGCTCGCTGGTGCGCCCGGCCACATACCATGATCTTGGGTTAAGCCATTGCGGTTCGGCATTAGCTTTTGCACCTCCGCGATGTTCTTGTCGGACAAGGTGAAATCGCCGGGAACGATTTCAGCGGTGTTTAACAAGTAAGCCACAATCGCATACACATCATCCGGCTTTAAGGACTTAGGAGCTGTCCACGGCATGGCGCGTTGGATGTAGTCAAAAATCGTGGATAAAGTCGCCACTTTCATAAAGGTGGTGCGCTGTGGCGCAGACCCGGTTTCCAACGATTTCACGCGCCCGGTTTTGATGTCCTCTTTGGTTGTGCCACCGACTAAGGGGGTAAACACTTCATTGGATTCACCAAATG
>CAZOBT010000026.1:0-3358 GCA_964578025.1 uncultured Rhodocyclaceae bacterium
ACGGCGGCTAAGGCGGCTTCTTGGTGAATCCCGGCTTTGCCAAACCAATAGCCATCACACAAACCATCCGTTGCCCATGCCGCTGTGTGCAGTTCAGGCAAGTGTTGGTAAGGGTCAAACCCGTCACGCGCCGCCGCAAACGCGGCAAGAATTTCCGGCATATATTGGCGTTGCGGGCTAATCCGAATCGCTTCAACGCCCATTGCCCGCAAGTCTGGCATCACACCTAACAGGTTATACACCTGCGCCGACATGGTTTGAATGCCATTGATGGTTAAAAACGCTTGGCCTTCGCGGGTGTGCAGGGTTAAACCTTCGCTATGGTCTAAGCATTTGAATTGGCAATCATCTTTGTTTAATTCGTAATGCCGTGCGGTAAAACAACGCGCCGAAAACGCCAGCGGTAATTTGCCAAAAGCAAAGACTTCGGTAGTCATGCCCACCGGGCGATGTTCATGTAAGTGGCGAATCATTTTGGCGTTCGCCTCCAAGGGCGGTAGCCACCGACACGCGCCGCGTGCGGCAAAAAAATCCAAGGTCGCTTCGTTATACACATTCAAATGCGTACCACACACGAAGGGAATACCGACTTCGTTCGCTAAACTCACCGCACCTAAATCATTGACCTCTAACAAGACTTTCCCGCCTTGGCTGCTGGCGTATTCCACCAGTTTGCGTAAGAACTTGAGATCACTTTCGGATTCGAGCAAGGCTTGGGCAGAAAGAATGACTTCTTTACCTGCTTCCAAAAAATCATTGGCTAAACCGAGCCAATCGCTGACGCGCATTTGTTGGCGGCGCGAACAAACGACTTCGCCTAAATACACACGGTCAATATCGGGATGCTCTAATAATTCAGCATAAAAGGCCAAAAGCTCGGCTTTCGGCCAGAAATACAACACAGGGCCAAGGGCAATTTTCATAGCAATCTTTGACTCACAAAACAGACTAACGCCACGGACGGTTATACGCACCTAAGGTCACTTGTTGCCCTTCCGCGACTTTGGCAAGTTCGCTTTGCCACGCTTGGCGCACACTGTAATGCCCGTGTTGGCAGGCATCTAACGCCGCGCGTAAGGTACGGGTCACTTGCGCTACATAGGTCGGGCTACGTTGCCGTCCTTCGACTTTGATCGCGGCAACGCCCGCCGCAATAATCTGCGGCAACATTTCTAGCACGTTTAAGCTCGTTGGCTCTTCTAAGGCGTAATACGTACCACCTTGCACCTCAAAGCGGCCTTTACATAGCGTGGGATAACCCGCCGGTTCATTGTCTTGGTAACTGTCGATCAACACCCCATTTAGACGCGCATCCATCCGTCCGGGCTGACGCTCCCAACGCACAAATTTGGCGGGCGAACACGCGCCCACCGTATTGGGCGATTCTCCCGTCGCATACGACGACAGCCAGCAGCGGCCTTCATTCATTACACATAAACTGCCAAAGCCAAAAACTTCGATTTCCACCGAGGTATGACGAATCACATTTTCGACCTGTGCCAAGGTTAAGACCCGTGGCAACACCGCACGGCGAATGCCAAATTCACGTTGGCAAAAATTCACCGCTTCGTAATTGGTGGCAGACCCTTGTACCGAAAGATGGAGACGCAAATTGGGATATTTTTCACGGGCATAAGCAAGCAGGCCAACATCCGCCAAAATCACGGCATCTACGCCTAAATCCGCCGCACCATCGACGGCAGCGCGCCATTCAGCCACACGCCCAGCTTGGGGAAAAGTGTTAATCGCCATCAACACTTCACGCTGACGTGCATGGGCATAACGAATGCCTTCAACCAGCGTTTTTTGCTCAAAATTTAGCCCGGCAAAATTTCGGGCGTTGGTGTCATTTTTATAACCGAGATAAACAGCATCTGCCCCATGATCAATCGCAGCTTTTAATGCAGGTAAGCTGCCAGCGGGGCAAATCAAAGCGGGTAATTTCATAACTCTTTGTTCTCCCTGAACTTTGAAATTTTAGAATTATTGAGAAAAACTCGCCTTGATCTTCATCAATGTGACACAAAACCTCACAGTTGCTGTGTTAGGATTCGCACCTAAATAACAAAAAAAATATGCAAGTAAACTATTGAGGAAGATGGAGTTTTTTAATTGAAGCAAGAACGTTTGTTGGTCGTTGATGCTGATCCAGTTGAACTGAATATTCTTACCGAATACCTTGAGGATGGTGATTATTTGGTTGACCACGCCACTAACTTTGAAAGTGCGTGGGAAAAGTTAAATTGTTCAGGGACGCGCTATGGATTGCTAATTCTGGATTACGCTTCTTGCCAACATGGCGATGCACATCTGCTAAAACATTTACGTCATGATCCACGCTTCAAAGATTATCCCGTAGTGCTGCAAATCCCTGATACGGATCGGCCTTTGTTGCAAGAAGGCTTCCGCCTTGGGGTGCGTTATTACCTTAATAAACCCTACCAACCGGAATCAACCTTAGCCATCGTGCACGCCGCAATTGCTGATAGCCAACGGCATACCGAACGGGTGGCACAAGTACAAAGCGGTATCGGTTTTACGCCAGAGCCTGACTCAAGCAATAACAGCCTAGTTTACCAAGCACAATACAGTTTCCGTACTTTGGATGAAGTGAACCGCCTTGTGCCGATTTTAGTTGCCTATTGCCCAGTCCCGGAAAAAGTCATCAATGGCTTATATGAATTGATGGTCAATGCGGTTGAACATGGCAATTTAGGCATTACCTACCAAGAAAAAGCCATGTTGCGTTGGGAAGATAACTGGGAAGCAGAAATTCTGCGCCGCTTGGCCTTGCCGGAATACCGCCAAAAACAAGCCTATGTCAAAGTCGAAGAAGGCGAACAATCCGTGGTGTACACCATTGTTGATGAGGGTCACGGTTTTGATTGGCATCCCTACTTAGATTTTGACGAAAATCGGGCGTGTGACCCGAATGGGCGTGGTATTGCGATGGCACGGCTGATGAGCTTTTCCGAGTTAACGTACTGTGAACCGGGCAATAAAGTCGTTGCCACGGTACATTTTACGGATTAAGCACTGCAAATAGCATTTGGTCTATATGCCAACTTAGCCTACTGGATAGGCTAAATTGGCGTATTTTTTATTTGGTCTTGTTTTTACCGGGTAATAATGTTTGGGGCATAACCCAAAGCATCGCGTACCCGCTCCGCGACCTTTTGCGCTTGCTCACGATCAGCATAGGGGCCAACCTGCACCCGATGTAACCCAGCAGCGGCATATACCTGAATGGGTTTTAGCCACTCAGACTCTTTCCCTTGACTAAGGCGACTCTTTAAAGCCTCGGCATTTTCAACGCTAGAAAACGCCCCTAACTGCAAAAATACGCCTGTATTGCTTG
>CAZOBT010000026.1:3458-6099 GCA_964578025.1 uncultured Rhodocyclaceae bacterium
GGCAGCGGGCTGCTGGGGGCAAGTGGGGTAATCACCCGCCTAGTGCTGATGACCGCAATGCTGGTATTGCTAGGATTGTTGGGATAGCTAACGCTCGTGTCACTACTCAACGCACCATTTGGAATAATCGCTTCGACCTCGACCTCGCCACTCCCATTTTCGAGCAAGCCAAGTTTGTGGGCAGCGACATAGGAAAGATCAATTTCGCGCCCAGCCAAAAATGGACCTCGATCATTCAAACGCACAATGACACTCTGCCCATTTTGCTTATTGGTGACACGCACATAAGAGGGCAAAGGCAAAATCGTATGTGCAGCCGTCATGGCATACATATCGTAGATTTCACCGATTGAGGTTTTCTGCCCGTGATATTTGCGCCCATACCAACTGGCAATACCTGTCGCACGATAAGAACGTAATTCGGTATAGGGAGTGTATTGCTGTCCCAATGCGGTATAGGGCTTCATCGCGGCCTTAGATAAAGGCTCTAGGCGTGGCACGGCATTAGGAATGCTATCTAAATTCTCTGGGGTATTGTCGCCCGGGCCATCGTCTTGGTAAAACCCCCCGCCACGTTTGGTCGAGATAACGCGCACCATTTTCTTATCACCAGCTTTTGTGTCATTGCTTTTTGTTCCGGTTGAACTACATGCACCCAAAAAGAGCACACCGACACTTAATAGCAGGAGGGGAAGTGTTGTTCTAGCAAGTAACATGATCTTTTAACGTTTCACTAACATGCGATGCGTTTGGATACTCATCAGCATCCCAATCGCCACAAATAAAGTCACAAGAGCTGTACCACCATAGCTCATGAAGGGCAAAGGCACACCAACCACAGGAAGAATGCCGCTGACCATTCCCATGTTAACAAAGGCATAGGTAAAAAAGCTGAGTGTTAATGCCCCTGCCAACAAACGGGAAAATAAGGTTGGTGCAGTTGCAGCAATCATCATGCCACGTCCAATGAGTAGGGTGTATAACACCAGCAAAACACAATTCCCTAATAAGCCCCATTCCTCGGAGAACACGGCAAAAATAAAGTCGGTATGCTTTTCGGGTAAGAACTCTAAATGTGTTTGCGTACCTTGGAGATACCCTTTGCCCAATACCCCGCCTGAACCAATCGCAATAGTGGCCTGAATAATGTGATACCCGGCACCAAGGGGGTCGGATGTTGGATCAATCAAGGTCAAGATACGCTTACGCTGATAATCATGCAGCATTGTCCAGACAAAAGGCGCGGCTGCCGCCCCCAAACCCGCAAACGATAAAATCACCTTCCATGACAGACCGGCTAAAAACAAGACATAAAAACCAGCAGAGCCAATCAAAATCGCTGTGCCTAAATCAGGCTGTTTCGCCACTAACGCAAAGGGAACAAATAATAAAATTAGGGCAATCAGGTAGTGCTTGGCACGCAACATATTCTCATTGATATGAAAATACCAAGCCAACATTAAAGGCATTGCAAGCTTCATAATTTCTGAGGGCTGAATCCGGGTAAAGCCCAACGACAACCACCGCCGTGAGCCATTGACCTTCACCCCAAACAAAAACACGGCGACTAACAACACTACACCCAATAGATACAATGGCAACGCAAAATGCATAAAACGTTGTGGCGGAATACGTGCGATTCCCCACATGAGCGTCATCGCTACGCCCATATTTAAAAATTGGGAAAATGCCCGACTGTTACCATCGTAGGTCGCCGAGAAAACGGTGATTAAACCCACCGCCATCAGCCCCATCGTAATCGCAAATAAAGGAAGATCAATGTGGGTTGTTGCCATGCGCCACCAATGGCGCAGTGTTGTTTGAACCTCGCTCATTGTGGTGCTTCCTCTTCTTTGTGATCTTCTTCAATGGCTGTTGCATCCTCATTGGCTGGGCCACGCGGTTGCTTACCTAAAAGGTAATAATCCAGCACCATCCGTGCAATCGGGGCGGCTGACTGCGCCCCAAACCCCCCGTTTTCTACCAATACCGCAAGCGCGATTCTGGGCTTATCCACAGGGGCAAACGCGATATACAAAGCATGGTCACGCAACCGCTCGTTAATTTTATGCGCTTGATATGCTCCCCCTTTCAGGGAGAACACTTGTGCCGTTCCTGTTTTACCAGCCACCTCATAACCAGACCCAGCAAACGCCCGCGCCGATGTCCCTTCTTTGTTCACACCCAACATCGCCTGTTTGATGACATCAATATTTTCTTGCTTCCAGCCAAGGTTTTTCAGCGGTTGGGGTTCAACCACGCGCTTTTCACCTGTCTTGGCATCAATCACATACTTGACCAAATGCGGGCGATACATCACCCCATTATTTGCCAGTGTGGCTACTGCTTGTGCTAGCTGAATTGGGGTGTAAGCGTTATACCCCTGTCCAATCCCAATCGAAATGGTTTCACCGGCATACCATTTTTGTTGTTCAGGCTTTTTAAAACGCTTCTTCTTCCAAGCTTGCGAAGGCAGGATGCCTTCTGATTCACCTATCAAGTCAATTCCGGTTCTTTGCCCAAAACCGAGTTTGCCCATAAAGTCAGCAATGACTTCAATGCCCATGTCATTAGCAAGCTGGTAATAGTAGGTATCGCAGGATTCAACAATGGATTTGTACATATTCACAAAACCATGCCC
>CAZOBT010000026.1:6199-13861 GCA_964578025.1 uncultured Rhodocyclaceae bacterium
GTTTGCCCGTGTAAATCTAATTCGTAAAACTGCTCTAAGCCTGCTTTACCAATATGTTCTGTCCCACGATAGTTCGGGGATTGTTCTTTTTCTTCAATCCATTCTTCATCTTTTTTGGTAATCCGCCCAATGTAGCCAATCGCATGAGACGCAAGGCTTTCATAAGGATATTGGCGGAACAAACGTGCTTTGATCTCTACCCCCGGCAGGCGATAGTGATTTGCCGTAAATCGTGCGACTTCCGCATCAGAAAGGTGGGTACGAATCGGGATGGATTCAAAATTCTTTGATTCGTCTAGCAGACGTTTAAAACGTTTTCTATCTTTTGCTTGAATATCAATAATCTCAGCAAGCTGATTGATCGTACTTTCAATGTCTTGGACTTTTCTAGGAAAAATTTCCAAGGTAAATGCTGAATAGTTACGTGCAAGAACCACACCATTACGGTCAGTAATCACGCCACGATTGGGCACAATCGGTACTAAAGAGATGCGATTGCTTTCGGCCTTGGTCATATAAAAATCATGTTTAATGACTTGTAAATATACAAAGCGTCCAAACAAAATCACAAAGGCAAACAATACCGCGACACCGACAAAGCGCAGTCGCCATAAAAACCGTTCCTGTATTGCTTCAGGATGCTGAAATTCAGCCATGTACAACCACCTAATCGAAAACCTGAGAAGCGAGAAAAGCGAAAGAAGGAAAAATTACAGTGCAGGCTTAAATTGGACGGTTCTCATCCCGTTCAACGGGGCGATGTTGTGGCAAGAGCAACAACAATGACACAGGTAGCCACAATACCGCCGCTAACACCGGCCCGACAAAATAGCCAAATCCCGGAAACTCACCCCCGGTAAGCGAACGTGCAAGAAGCTGAATAAGTTGCGCCAACAATAAGAAAGGCAAAACATAAACGCTTTGGTTGGCTAAAGAAAACCAAAGAATCCGGCGTGAAAAGAAGCCACAGAGGTAATTCATGATGACATAGGCTAAGGCGTGTTGCCCCATCACCGCCCCATCTGCCACATCCATCAATAAACCAAAAATAAATGCCCAGCCAGTACTAACTCGCCGCCGTTCACGAATTCCCCAAAAGCATAAAACAAGGGCTACCCAGTCTGGCATCCAGCTAAATTGCGCAATCGGTAAAAAATTCAGAAAAAAGGCGATCACAAACGAGAACACAATAAAGTGATTACTCGCTGGCAAAAGAATGCGTGAAGATTGGAAACTGGTTTGCATAATCAGGCTTTCTTTTGGGCGCGTCCACGCCGTTCACTTTTCTCAACCGTTTCATTGCCTGTATTCGGGGGCTCTGGCAATGGCTTACGTGGATTAAGAATCAAAACTTCGCCAAAATTTTCAACTTTTGCTAAGGGCGCACAGATAATCCGGGCAAATGAGCTTTCAGTATCCTTATCAATCTTAATGACCTTTGCCACAGGAAAACCAGCTAAGTACACGCCATCTAAGCCAGACGTGACCAGAACATCGCCTTCTTGTACGTCAGCATTAACGGGCAGAAACTTAAGCTCTAACAAGCCATTACCTAGGCCGGACACAATGGAACGCAAGCCATTACGCAATACATGAATGGGTACAGCTTGTTCTTTGTCTGTAATCAGGGTGATTTCCGCACTAAGCGGATAAGTACGGGTCACTTGCCCAACAATCCCAAGATCATCAATAACGGGTTGCCCCGCCGCAATACCATTGGTAATGCCTTTATCAACCACAACTCGCCGTGAATATGGATCACGGGGAGTATATAAAATGCTGGCAACTTGCCCTTTCGAGTCTTCGCGCTCTTGTAGGCTCAGGAGTTTTCGCAGACGTTCATTTTCTTGTTGTAAGGAATCAAGACGTAACTGCGTAGGGCTGGCTTCCAAGACTTGCTGGTGTAAACGCACATTTTCCGTTTGTATCGCTTGTGCTTCCGTAAAACGCCGACTTGCCGCACTGAGGGCGCGAATCGGCGACTGCGCAAGCTGTTGTACCGGATCGGTCACAACAGAAATACCCTTACGCAATAACTCTAGATTATGGAAGCGTATATCCAGCACAAATAAGGCAATCGAAGCGAGGACATAAAAAGCCATCTTCGCTGCCGGGGCAGTCCCCCGCCGGAAAAAGGGGGGCGGCGCGTGATCCAATGCAGCCATCACACAAACTCAATCAGAAAAAGGGAAAACACAATGAGGAAAGGTGTAGTTAACACGTCGCTACAACGAGATAACCACACCTTTAGGCAGACAAGCCAAATGTAAAAACGCGATAAATTACGCGTTTATTTGCATGTTATTCCGAAGCAAAGATGGAAGAGAGTTTGTCCATCTTTTCTAAGGCCATACCAGAGCCACGCGCCACACAAGTTAAAGGATCATCGGCAACAAACACGGGCAGGCCGGTTTCTTCCATCAACAGACGATCCAAATCACGCAATAGGGCACCACCGCCGGTCAACACCATGCCTTTTTCGGCAATGTCCGCCCCGAGTTCAGGCGGAGTTTTTTCCAAGGCGGATTTCACCGCAGAAACGATTTGGTTTAATGGCTCAGTCAAGGCTTCCAAAATTTCGTTGGAAGAAATGGTGAACTTACGGGGAATACCTTCGGCTTTGTTAATCCCAGACACTTCCATTTCACGCACTTCTGCGCCGGGGAAGGCCGAGCCAATGGTTTTCTTGATGTTTTCGGCGGTATTTTCACCAATCAACATCCCGTAGTTACGGCTGATGTAGTTGATGATCGCTTCGTCGAGCTTGTCACCACCAACGCGCACGCTACCGGCATACACCATGCCGCCCAAGGAGATCACGCCAACTTCGGTCGTGCCACCGCCAATGTCCACCACCATTGAACCAGTGGGTTCAGCCACGGGCAAACCTGCACCGATAGCGGCTGCCATGGGTTCTTCGATCAAATACACTTGGCTAGCACCTGCACCAATCGCTGATTCACGAATTGCCCGACGTTCGACTTGGGTAGAGCCAGAGGGCACGCAAATAATGATGCGGGGGCTGGGGCTAAACATGCGGGTATCATGAACTTTTTTGATGAATTGCTTGAGCATTTGCTCAGTGACGGTAAAGTCAGCAATCACCCCGTCTTTCATGGGACGGATCACGGTAATTGAGCCAGGGGCTTTCCCCAGCATTTCTTTTGCTTCCTTACCTACCGCTTGAATGGTCTTTTTCGCGTTAGGGCCACCTTCAAGACGGATGGCAACGACGGAAGGTTCATCGAGGACGATAGAACGTCCGCGTGCGTAAATCAGAGTGTTGGCTGTGCCGAGGTCGATAGCGAGATCGTTGGAAAAGTAGCCGCGAAGAATACCAAACATGCTTGAAGCCCGAAGATGCGATAGAGAAAGCTTTATGATACCTTATAACGTTTCGCAGATTTAAGAATTTCTGCACTGCAACACGAAACCTTTCCTCATTGGGACACCACTGTATGTCACTCACCCTCGAACAGGTTCAGCGCGTTGCCCACCTCGCCCGTATTGAGGTTACTGACGCTGAAGCCCAAACCACGCTCCACCATTTAAACGGCATTTTTGGCTTAATCGAAGCCATGCAAGCCGTTCCCACGCAAGGGATTGCGCCAATGGCACATGCGCAAGATTTAGCCCAGCGTTTACGCCCCGATGTGGTTAGCGAAACTAACCAACGCGACGCGATGCAGGCCATTGCCCCCGAAACCGAAGCAGGCTTGTATCTTGTGCCGAAGGTGATCGAATGATTGAAAAAAGTCTGAACGCACTGGCAGCGGCTCTCGCGAGCAAAGAAATTTCCAGTGTTGAATTAACCCAATTGTATTTAGACCGCATTGCCCAGCTTAACCCCGAGGTTAACGCCTACATTACGGTTGATCCTGAAAAAAGTTTGACTGCCGCACGCGCCGCCGATGCACAGCGTGCCGCTGGGCAGGCTGGTTTGCTGACCGGGATTCCGATTGCGCAGAAAGACATTTTTTGTGCCAAAGGCTGGCTGACCACCTGTGGTTCAAAAATGCTGGGCAATTTCGTCTCGCCCTATGACGCAACAGTTATCCACAAAATGGAGCAGGAAGCGGGCATGGTGTCCTTGGGTAAAACCAATATGGACGAATTTGCGATGGGTTCGTCAAACGAAACCTCGTATTTTGGCGCGGTAAAAAACCCGTGGGACATGGCGCGGGTGCCCGGTGGTTCATCCGGTGGCTCAGCGGCGGCAGTGGCTGCCCGCCTTGCCCCGGCGGCAACCGGAACAGATACGGGTGGCTCAATTCGCCAACCTGCTGCTTTATGTAATTTGACTGGCCTCAAGCCCACCTATGGTGTGGTATCACGTTACGGCATGATCGCCTTCGCCTCTTCGCTTGACCAAGCCGGGCCAATGGCGAAAAGTGCCGAAGATTGCGCCGTGTTGTTAAATGCGATGGCGGGTTTTGATGCGAAAGATTCAACCAGCTTAGACCGCGCTAAAGAAGATTACACCCGCGACTTAGCGGAGTCAGCTCCCGCCTCAGCCTTACCCTTACAAGGGCTAAAAATCGGCTTGCCCAAAGAGTTCTTTGGCGAAGGCTGCGCCCCAGATGTGATGGCGCAAGTGCAAAACGCGATTGCCGAATACCAAAAATTAGGCGCGGAAATGGTTGAAGTTTCCTTACCTAATTCGCACCTCTCTGTTCCTGCCTACTATGTCATCGCCCCTGCCGAAGCCTCTAGCAACCTGTCACGTTTTGATGGCGTGCGTTATGGCTATCGCGCCCCCGACTATAGCGACCTCAACGACATGTATAGCAAGAGCCGGGCGCAAGGCTTTGGGGCAGAGGTCAAACGCCGCATCATGATTGGCGCGTATGTGCTGTCGCATGGCTATTACGATGCCTATTATTTGCAAGCGCAACGTATCCGCCGCTTGATTGCCAATGACTTTGTTGAAGCCTTCAAACAATGTGATGTGATCCTTGGCCCAACCTCGCCTTCCACCGCCTTCAAATTAGGCGAAAAAGCCGCCGACCCAGTGCAAATGTATCTCTCTGACATTTACACGATTGCGGTTAACCTTGCTGGCTTGCCCGGTATGTCCTTGCCCTGTGGCTTTGACAATCAAGGCTTGCCCGTGGGGATGCAACTGATTGGCAATTATTTTGGCGAAGCGCGTTTGCTCAATGTGGCGCACCGTTATCAACTTGCAACCGATTGGCATTTACGTGTGCCAGCGGCCTTGTCTTAAAAAGGAATTGTTATGAGCCAATGGGAAGTTGTCATTGGGATCGAAACCCACGCCCAGCTTGCGACCAATTCCAAAATTTTCTCTGGGGCAAGCACGGCGTTTGGCGCGGAAGCCAATACCCAAGCCTGTGCCGTGGATTTGGCCTTACCCGGCGTGTTGCCGGTGTTGAATAAAGCTGCTGTGGAATGTGCGATTAAGTTTGGCTTAGCGATTGGCGCAGAAGTCGCCGAAAAATCCATCTTTGCGCGGAAAAACTACTTCTACCCCGATTTGCCCAAGGGCTATCAGATCAGCCAATTTGAACTGCCGGTGGTCGTTGGTGGGCAAATTACGGTGCAAGTTGGGCAAGGCGATAAAGCTTACGAAAAAACCATCAACCTGACGCGGGCGCATTTGGAAGAAGATGCGGGGAAATCCTTGCATGAGGATTTTCATGGCAAATCGGGGATCGACTTAAACCGTGCCGGTACACCCTTGCTCGAAATCGTGACCGAACCGGATATGCGCTCGTCGGATGAAGCGGTAGCCTATGCCAAAACCTTACATGCCTTAGTGCGCTGGATCGGTATTTGTGATGGCAATATGCAAGAAGGCTCGTTCCGTTGTGATGCCAACGTTTCGGTACGTCGCCCCGGCGAGCCGTTTGGCACACGGCGCGAAATCAAGAATTTGAACTCGTTCCGTTTCCTAAAAGAAGCGATTGATTACGAAGTACGCTGGCAAATTGAAACCTTAGAAGATGGCGGCAAAATCCAACAAGCCACCGTTCTCTTTGACCCGGCCTCTGGCGAAACCCGCACCATGCGCACCAAGGAAGACGCGCATGATTACCGCTATTTCCCCGATCCCGATTTGCTCCCCCTCATCATTGAGCCAGCGTGGATCACGCAAACAAAAGCCAGCTTGCCCGAGTTGCCCGAGCAAAAGAAAGCCCGCTTTAGCGCGGATTACGCCCTGTCTGCCTACGATGCCACCACGCTCACTGCCAGCTTAGAAGTCGCTGACTACTATGAAGCCGCCGTGACAATCGCAGGCAAAGCCGCTGCCAAAACCTGCGCCAACTGGGTCATGGTTGATCTCGCCGCCCGTCTCAACAAAGACAGCCTCGACATCACCGCCTCCCCAGTTTCTGCCGCGCAACTTGGTGGTTTAGTGCAACGCATCGCCGACAACACCATCTCCAACGCCATCGCCAAAAAAGTCTTTGAGGCTTTATGGAATGGCGAAGGTAGCAGCGCGGATGAAGTCATTGAAAAACAAGGCTTAAAGCAGATTACCGACAGCGGCGCGATTGAAAAATTGGTGGATGACGTTCTTGCCGCCAATGCCAACAACGTCACCGAATACAAAGCCGGAAAAGAAAAAGCCTTTAACGCCCTCGTAGGGCAAGTGATGAAAGCCGCCAAAGGCAAAGCCAACCCGCAACAGGTCAACGACCTGCTCCGGCACAAGCTAAGCCACTAAGTCAGCCAAGTCACCACACCAAAAATCCCCTGAACAGCGATAAACTGGCAGGGGATTTGTTTTTGGCGTTATAAAACCTAGACCAAATAAAAATATTGATTAAAAACCATATTGGTATTGTATAGTTTAACCACAGACCAAATTTTACCGAGGGAGTTTTACCATGAAAAAACAATGGCAAACCTTATGCAGTGGGCTGATGATCGTCGGGGCAGCCGTTGGGGCAACTTCGGCCTTGGCGGGGGTTGAAGCACCGGGGGCAATTCCTGAAGAATTAAGCCCTTTTGTTCCAGTACAAAGTCATGTGGTGACGTATAAAGCCGCCGATTTAAATGGCGATGGCTTATCGGATTATGTGTTGATTAGCGAATCAGATGCGGAGGCCAACAAGGGCGAACGCAGCTTGCGCTTGATTACCCGGCAAAGCGATAAAAGCCTGAAGCTGGTGAAAGAAAATAACAAAGTCGTGCTGTGTGCGACCTGTGGCGGTGTGATGGGTGACCCCTTAGATGCCGTAACGGCAAAAAGCCGTTTGTTAATGGTGCGCCATCAAGGGGGCAGTAATACCCGTTGGGTCAACAATGTGTCCTTCGGCTATTCACATGTGGATAACACTTGGCAAGTCACGCGGATTGACGAAGGGACTTGGAGCAGCGTTGAGCCAAACAAAATCACCCGCGCCCGTTTCACCCCCCCCAAAGACTTCGGCAAAATCGATATTGCTGACTTTGATCCAGAAAACTACAAGGGGGTAGGCGAAAAGTAGGGCTTAACTACCCGCCTGCTACGGTCATTTTGCGTAGCAGGATTGAGCCAACTTGCTTGGAACTGCGGGGGAGGGCATCGTTGCCAACGGCTTCAATGCCCATAAACATCTCGCGCAAATTCCCAGCAATGGTGATTTCTTCGACCGGGTGCACGATTTCGCCATTTTCTACCCAGAAACCTGCCGCGCCGCGTGAATAGTCACCCGT
>CAZOBT010000026.1:13961-15151 GCA_964578025.1 uncultured Rhodocyclaceae bacterium
CTAAACGCGCTACCGCCCGTTTGGCGGCGGTTGTGCCAACCGATTCGGGGCTATCTAAACGCAAGCCATCACGGTGGGTGGTGTACCAATCGTCACGCTGCATCGCATCGCCTTCACCAGCAATTACCGAACAACTAATGTAATGGCGCGAAGTCGGGTAGCCGCCCATAAAGCCAAGGCTATTGGCAGAAATGAAATGCGCTTGCTGCGTTGAAAGACTCGCGCCCTCGGAGTTGGCGACTTTCTCACTCGCCGCAAAGGCGGCGGCTTCGGCACGTTGCGCTAAATCAATCGCCCTTTCAACGCTTAATTCCCACGGATGGTACAAATCTAAATCGGGCAACGCCCCCAAAGCCAAACGTTCCCGCTCAGGCAAGCCCGCACACGGGTCTTCGGCGGTGTAACGGGCAATGTCCCAAGCAGCGGCAACGGTTTGCGCAATTGCCGCGCTCGAAAAATCGGAGGTACTGGCATGGCCTTTACGTTGCCCAGCATAGACGGTAATGCCAATGCCTTTGTCCCGGTTATATTCAATGGTTTCAACTTCGCCACAACGCACCGTGACGGATTGCCCCGATCCTTCGGAGACATCCACCTCACAGGCTGACGCACCGAGCTTGGTGGCATGACGCAACACATCTTGGGCAAGCTCTTGCAAGGTGCTTAAAGAATAGGAAAAACGAGAGCCAGAGGCTGGCGCGGTTGGCACATTCTGCATGGGGTAAATATACGAAGAAATCGGAAAATCGCTATCATAGCAGCCCCTGCGGGCTTGCCCGCTGCTCTTACCTTGTTGTGGCTTGCCCATCGGCGGCATCACCACCGCAATTAAAACATCATGCCCCCCCGTTCTAAATACACTGCAACTGACCTTGAGCAAGACGAAAATCGTCTCTCCAAAACCCAAATTAAACAGGCCATGCACGACCTGCAAGACCTTGGCTCTAAGCTGGTAGAACTCACCGCTGGACAACTGAAACGCATTCCTTTGCCAGAAAACGTGCTGGCAGCCGTGCAAGAATGTCAAAAAATCTCGGCACATGGCGCACGGCGGCGGCAAATTCAATACATCGGCAAACTGCTGCGCGGTGAAGACCCTGAGCCGATTCTGGTTGCCCTTGCCGCCTTAAAAGGGGAATCTGCGCAAGAAAATGCGCGTTTCCATCGTTTAGAGCGTTTACGCAGCAAAT
>CAZOBT010000027.1:0-15112 GCA_964578025.1 uncultured Rhodocyclaceae bacterium
GCCAAAATAGAATGCTAATCGTTGTATATCAGCCATTTTTTACTTTGGTCTGAAAGTTAACCGTCTGCCCCGGACTTGCTACGTTCCTTAGGGCTGTGGGACTGGGTGACAAAATTGCCACCATATAACTTGCCTAAAAATTAAGCAGTACAAGCTTTCCCCTTTGTTTAGCAGGAAATCACCGCGTTAATCACAGCTTTTCCACAAAGTTATCCACAATTTCTGTGTACAAGCCTCTACCAGAAGGTGGTGGTTGTCTGCCATAAACTTGCAGCAAGATGTTGTATTCCCGCTTTTTAGCCTGCCTTAGGGCTTGCGTTGCAGTAAGGCGAAAAGGCAAAATCCGCAGATTCTTCTTTTGACCCCCCGGAGTTCCCGTGTTTGCAATTGTTCAGGCCGCTGGTTGGCCGATTTGGCCGTTGTTGTTTGCTTCTATCATTGCTGTGGCATTGATTATTGAACGTGTTGTGGCCTTGCGCCGCGTTAAGGTTGTGCCTGCTGGCCTGTTGCAACGGGCAGTCAAAGAATGCCGTCAGGGCGATAAGCTTGCGTTTGCTGAGGAATTAGATAAGCACTCTCCCCTTGGTCGCGTTTTAGCCGCTGGGTTGCGTAATGCTGACAGCAGCCGCGAGATTATGAAGGAAAGTATTGAAGAAGCTGGGCGGGCAGTGACGCATGAATTAGAGCGTTATCTGACGACCCTAGGCACGATTGCCTCCTTAGCTCCTTTAATGGGCTTGTTTGGTACGGTCGTCGGGATGATCGAAATTTTCGGCTCACAATCGGCGGCTGGCTCTAACCCCGTGCAATTGGCACATGGGATTTCGATTGCCTTATATAACACCGGGTTTGGTTTGCTGATTGCGATGCCCAGCATGATCTTCTGGCGGCATTTCCGGGCGCAAGTTGATGGCTTTGTCATTGAAATGGAGCAACAAGCCGTGCGTTTGGTGGAATTTGTCCACGGCGATCGTCGCTAGGAATCTAGGAGTAGGTATGAATTTCCGTCGTGGGCGCGGGCGTGAAGAGCCCGAAATTAACCTGATTCCGATGATCGACGTGTTGTTAGTTATCATCATTTTCTTGATGCTGACTACCACCTATGCCCGGTATTCCGGTTTAGAAATCAATCTACCAACGGCAGATTCTGCCAAGGTGCAAGATCAGCCGAATGAGATTACGGTGGTGATTACTGCCACTGGGCAAGTGCTGGTGAACAAAGTGCCGCTTGCGGTGGCACAAGTTGCCGCGATTGCTGATGGTTTGAAACAAGCAGCGGGCGAGAATCGAGACCCAATGATTGTGATTAGTGCCGATGCGAAAGCGACGCACCAAGCCGTTGTCGATGTGATGCAAGCCGCACAAAGCGCGGGCTTCCCCCATATCACCTTCTCGACCCAATCCTCACGTTAATGACTTGGCAGCAGGCGTTACAGCGGCGGTGGTTTGCCCCCACCCCGCCTTATCGCAGCCTGTGGCGATTTCTGCCCATCCTCCTGCCCTTACATTGGCTGTTTATTGCTTTATCCAGCTTACGGTCGTTTTTCTATCGCACTGGTTGGAAAATCGGCTGGAAAAAAAATCGCAAATTACCTGTGCCAGTGATCGTTATTGGCAATATTACGGTTGGGGGGGCAGGGAAAACGCCATTAACCTTGGCCTTAGTGGCGGCTTTACAAGCGCAAGGTTTACGCCCCGGCATTATTAGCCGAGGTTATGGCGGTAAGCAGCAAGGTATTTGTGCTGTGGCCGCCGATGCCGATCCGGCTTGGGTTGGCGATGAACCTGTATTGTTGGCACGGCGTAGCCAAGTCCCAACGTTTATTGGGCGACAACGCGCAGCGGCGGGGCAAGCCTTGTTACACGCCCATCCAGAGGTCAATGTGCTGGTTTGTGATGATGGCTTGCAACATTTGGCCTTAGCACGAGATATTGAATTAGCCGTCTTTGATGAACGTGGTGCAGGCAATGGCTGGCGTTTGCCGCTCGGCCCCTTACGCGAATCGGTTAGCCGCTTAAATCGTTGCACGGCGATTGTGCATAACCTGCCCCCTGGTGCAACGAATAAGTTAGTCGAACAAGCCGGGCTGGCGCAAATGGGTGTGCCGCAATTTGTCATGCACTTGCGTCCCGGCGAGTTTTACAACCTACAGCATTCACAACAGCAATGCACTGTCGCCGATTTACAGGCAAGCGGTTTGCCTTTACATGCCTTGGCAGGAATTGGGAATCCGCAACGTTTCTTCAATACGCTGTCCGCGCTTGGCTTAGATTTTACCGAGCACGTTTTTCCTGACCATCATCCCTATCAAGCGGCTGATTTGGCCTTTGCTCACGGCGGCATATTGCTGATGACCGAAAAGGATGCCGTAAAATGCGCCAAGGTGTTACCCCCGGCACAGCAAAAATCGGTATGGGTGTTACCTGTTGCAGCGGAATTACCCGAAGCCCTGATTGATTTACTGGTTTGCACTTTACGCAAACATTGATATTTAACTCTTGTGGAGAACGCTTGTGGATGCGAAGTTACTTGAAATTCTTGTCTGCCCGGTGTGCAAAGGGAAATTGGACTATGACAAAGCCGCCCAAGAACTGGTGTGCTCCCCCTGCAAATTAGCCTTCCCGATTCGTGATGACATCCCGGTAATGTTGGTCGATGAAGCCCGCTCCTTATTAGCGGATAACAGCAATTAGGCAGGCACGATGAGTTTCAAAATTGTTATTCCGGCGCGTTATGCCTCTAGCCGTCTTCCCGCCAAGCCGTTGTTGGATTTAGGTGGCAAACCAATGGTGGTACGAGTTGCCGAGCGGGTAGCAGATATTGGTGCCGATGAAATCCTGATTGCTACCGATCATCCTCTTGTGTACGACGCTGTGACTGCGCATGGTTGGCAAGCGGCGATGACGCGGGAAGACCATCCCAGTGGCACCGATCGCATTGCCGAAGTTGCCGCCATTCAGGGCTGGGCGGATGACACACTGGTGGTTAATGTCCAAGGTGACGAACCCTTAATTGACCCCGAAAGCATTCGCAAAACGGTCGCTGATTTGGCACAAAGCCAAGCCTTGATGGGAACAGCGGCCCACCCTTTACACACCGCTGACGAGTTTTTTAATCCGAATGTGGTGAAGGTGGTGTGCACCGCCGCTGGGGAGGCGTTGTATTTTTCGCGTGCGCCGATTCCCTATGCACGCGATCAATTCGCCCAAGACAAAACATGCTTACCGGCGGGAATGCCGGTCTTACGTCACATTGGCTTATACGCGTATCGTGTTGCCTTCTTGCAAGCCTATGCCAAGCTTATGCCCTCGCCCTTGGAGCACTATGAAGCCTTGGAGCAACTGCGAGTGTTGTGGCATGGCTATCGGATTAAGGTGACGGAGTTAGCCAGTGCGCCCGCCCCCGGTGTTGATACGCCAGAGGATGCAGAGCGGATGCGGAAACTGTTTGACCATAGGGGGCTTTAGCGGTAACTTCCCCTCCCGCTACAAATCCACAAGATTAGCGGCGCAAAGCTGCGGGGCATTCATAAAAATCGTGTAAAGCACAGGGAATGCACCGATATTTATCTTCATCACCCACAATTATTCGAGGAAGCGAAGAGATGAAACTTATTCTGTTAGGCGCGCCCGGCGCAGGTAAAGGTACTCAAGCCAAATTCATTTGCGAAAAATTTGGCATTCCCCAAATTTCTACTGGCGACATGCTGCGTGCGCAAGTCAAAGCGGGTACGGAATTGGGCTTAGAAGCGAAGAAACACATGGATGCAGGCGGCTTGGTTCCTGATGCAGTTATCATTGGCATGGTAAAAGATCGCTTGACCCAAGACGATTGCAAAAACGGGTATTTGTTTGACGGTTTCCCCCGCACCATTCCTCAAGCAGAAGCCATGAAAGACGCTGGCGTGGCGTTAGACGTAGTGTTGGAAGTGGATGTACCTGATGCTGACATTATTGATCGTATGGCAGGCCGTCGCGTGCACCTGTCTTCTGGTCGGACATATCACGTTAAATACAATCCACCCAAAGTCGAAGGTAAAGACGACGAAACCGGTGAAGATTTGATCCAACGTGATGACGACAAAGAAGAAACCGTGAAAAAACGTTTGGAAATCTATCATTCCCAAACCAAACCTTTGGTTGATTTCTACTCGAAATGGGCGGCAGAAGGCGATGCAAAAGCACCGAAAGTCGCCAAAGTTGCTGGTGTTGGTAGCGTCGATGCAATTACAGCGCGTGTGTTTGATGCACTGAGCTAAGCAAAGAGGTCAGTGATGACGGTACGTAACGCCTTATATGCTCAATCTGGCGGCGTTACCGCCGTCATCAATGCCACAGCCTGTGGCGTAATCGAAGCCGCCCGGCAACAGAGCCAGCAAATTGGCAAAGTATATGCCGGACGCGATGGCATTCTTGGGGTACTGCATGAGGAACTGATTGATACCTCTTGCGAAAGTGATGCGGATATTGCCAAACTACGGCACACCCCCGGCGGAGCATTTGGCTCTTGCCGCTATAAACTCAAAGCTTTAACTGCACATCGTGCCGAATACGAGCGGATTCTTGAGGTTTTCCGCGCTCATGATATTGGCTATTTTTTCTATAACGGTGGCAATGATTCGATGGACACCGCGTGGAAAATTTCCCAATTTGCACAAGAAGTTGGCTATCCACTCCGTTGTATCGGCATTCCCAAAACGATTGATAACGATTTGCCGTTTACCGATAGCTGCCCTGGCTTTGGCTCGGTGGCAAAGTATGTGGCAACATCAATTCGTGAAGCGGGATTTGATGTTGCGGCAATGGCACGCACCTCCACCAAAATTTTTGTCATGGAAGTCATGGGTCGTCATGCAGGTTGGATTACCGCCGCCTGTGGCCTAGCCGCAGAAACCCCAGATGCTGCGCCGCACATTCTATTGTTCCCCGAAGTGCCTTTTGCCGAACGCGATTTCCTCCAGAAGGTAGAAAATTGCGTAAAAAACTATGGCTATTGCGTCATTGCCGTGTCTGAAGGTTTATGTAATGCCGAAGGCAAGTTGTTGGCGGAAGCTGGGCTAAACGAAGCAGGCACAAAAGCACAAGACGCATTTGGACATGCTCAGTTAGGTGGTGTTGGTCAATTCATTGCTGAATTGATTAAAACCAAGCTGGGTTATAAATACCATTGGTCTTTAGTCGACTATTTACAACGCTCTGCACGACATATTGCCTCCGCAACCGATGTAGAACAGGCTTATGCTTTAGGCAAAGCAGCGGTGAGCCATGCCTTAGCAGGAGAGTCTGGGGTTATGCTGACACTGCAACGCATCACTGAACAACCGTTTCAATGGCAGATTGGCACAGTGGCATTACAAGAGGTTGCCAATATTGAACGCAAAATGCCAAAAGAATTTATTCACCCGGATGGCTTTCATATTACTGACACCTGTCGTAACTACCTGTTGCCGCTGATTGCCGGGGAAGCATTTCCTCCCTTTAGCGCGGGCTTGCCAGATTATGTGCGATTAAAAAATTGCTTAGCTCCCTGCAAATTGCTGCCGTTTAAACAATAAGTGGCATAGGCAGGAGGGCGATAGGTACAAAAGCAGAATTTTTACTAAAAGCCACAATTAAAAACTTTTAATACAAATGTCCAATATGGTACATATCTAGGGTCTAGAGTTGTCATTTTGGCAATTTTGCATAATTATGTGGGCAGGTGTTTATATTCACATATAAGCATCAACGATTAAAAACCGTTCTCCAACGCTTTCGGAACATTGTTCATGGCTCAGTCTGGCCCTTCTCCTCACGGCACTCCTAAACCTCCCTTAACCCTCGGTTTATCCTCC
This sequence comes from uncultured Rhodocyclaceae bacterium, assembly GCA_964578025.1. Classification (GTDB taxonomy): domain Bacteria; phylum Pseudomonadota; class Gammaproteobacteria; order Burkholderiales; family Rhodocyclaceae; genus CAZOBT01. Next base: position 5,835 of record CAZOBT010000027.1, read on the forward strand.
TATCGTGAGGATTTATTACACTCCGATCCCCTGTTAGATTGTTTAGTTGAAATTACGCGCATTCATGGCGCGCCAAGCACCCGTGCGGCATTGACGGCGGGTTTGCCGATTGAAAAAGGGGGGGTGCTTACTCCTAGTTTGTTTGGTCGTGCAGCGGCTCGTGCTGGCTTGTCCAGTAAAGTCGTCAAGCAGCCTTTAGAAAATGTTCAAAGTGCTTTGCTCCCAGCGATTTTGCTGCTTAAAGGCAATACCGCGTGTGTATTCCTTGGTTGGGATGAGAGTAAAAAACAGGCACGGGTTTTATTCCCAGAGTCGGGACAAGGGGTTGTTCCTTTATCGCGTCAGGAACTGACTGAGCGTTACCTTGGGGTAGCGATTTTTGCGCGCCCGCATTTCCGCTTTGATGAACGTACCCCAGAAGTTAAAAAATTGCCCAAGAAACACTGGTTCTGGGGGGCAATTTGGGAACAATCCTTATTGTATCGTGATGTATTGCTTGGGGCGTTGGTAGTTAACTGTCTTGCATTAGCGATGCCCTTGTTCTCAATGAACGTCTACGACCGTGTAGTACCAAACAAGGCAATGGACACGTTATGGATTCTTGCGCTTGGGGTTGGTTTAGCCGTATTAATTGACTTTGCATTACGTAGTTTGCGTAGTTATTTTATTGATATGGCGGGGTCACGTATTGACTTGCGCTTATCAAGTTTAATTATGGAGCGTGTCTTGGGCTTACGCATGGAGGCAAGGCCACAAGCCGTTGGCTCATTTGCCTCCAACTTGCGCTCATTTGAAACGGTGCGTGACTTTATTGCTTCAGCCACTGTCACCGCATTTATTGATTTGCCTTTTGCCGTTCTTTTCTTATTGGTGATGGGGATCATTGCGTGGCCTTTAGTTGTCCCTGTTGTAATTGCCATGTTGCTTATGTCTTTGTATGCCTATTTGGTGCAACATAAGATGCATGAATTATCAGAGACAACATTCCGCGCGAGTGCCTTACGTAACGCCACGTTAATTGAAAGTTTGACCGCGTTAGAAACGATCAAAACGCAAGGGGCAGAAGGGACAATGCAATCGCGTTGGGAGAAATCGGTCGCGTTTACGGCTGCCGTTAACCGCAAAATGCGCTTGCTTTCTACCTCAGTCAATAATGCTGTCATGGAAATGCAGCAGGTAGTTAACGTTGTTGTTATTATTGTTGGGGTGTATTTAATTACTGAAGGCTTGATTACTCAAGGGGCATTGATTGCTTGTTCAACCTTATCCTCACGCGCCCTTGCGCCACTGGGGCAAATGGTTGGTTTGATGATGCAGTACCAAGGTGCAAAGAGTGCATTGAACTCCTTAAATGGCATCATGGAAAAACCTGTTGAGCGTCCTCAGGATGCCAACTTTATTCATCGTCCACAGTTGCGTGGGGAAATTGAATTTAAGGATGTTGAGTTTAGTTATCCCAACACACAGGTTGCTGCACTTAAGGGCGTTTCCTTCAAGATTCGCCCTGGTGAAAAAGTGGTAATTATTGGTCGGGTGGGTTCAGGTAAAACTACCTTGCAAAAATTACTGCTCGGCCTGTATCACCCTACCGCTGGCTCTGTCACCATTGATGGTGTGGATATGCGTCAGCTTGATCCAGCAGATATTCGCCGTAATGTTGGCTATGTGGCGCAAGATGTGGTGCTGTTTTATGGCTCGTTGCGTGACAATATTTCGATTGGTGCGCCTTATGCCGATGACTCAGCAATTGTTGCTGCTGCCGATGTCGCAGGCATGAGTGAGTTTGTGAACCGTCATCCCCAAGGCTTTGATATGGTGATTGGTGAGCGGGGTGAGTCGCTCTCTGGTGGGCAACGTCAAGGCGTAGCAATTGCGCGGGCAGTGTTGATGGATCCGCCAATTCTGATGTTGGACGAGCCAACCAGTGCGATGGATTACTCATCCGAGCATCAGTTTAAACAACGCTTGAAAAACTTTGGCGCACATAAAACGGTGATTGTGGTCACGCACCGGAATAGTTTGCTTGAGGTAGCAGATCGGATTTTAGTTGTTGATGAAGGACGGATTGTTGCGGATGGCCCACGCGATCAGGTGTTGGAGGCATTGCAAAGTGGTCGTGTCGGGAGAGGCAGATGAGCGAAGAAAAAATGCCAACGCAAGATAAAGAAAAGCGGACATCACGTTCTACAAGTAGCCGCAGCAGTGCAGATGGGAAGACGCGTGCCGCACGCAGCCCCCGTGCGGCGGCGGCTCGTGAAGAGCGTAAAGCGAAAACACCTGCTGCCCCCCCGGCAAAAAATGGACAGGAGGCTGGTAAATCTCCTGTCCCGATTTTCCTGCGCCCATTTTCAGCCGTAATCGACAAATTGCTTGGGCGTATTCCTGATGGCGATACAGCGGATACCAAAGGCAAAGACAAAGATTTTGGCCTAGATGCAGATTTAGCCATCTATCAACAAGAACCGCTGCGGGCGCGGTTGGTAATTCGAGCTGCTGCATTAGTTTTATTTGTTTTTGTCATGTGGGCAGCCTTTGCCGAATTAGATGAGGTTACTCGTGGTGAAGGTAAGGTTGTGCCATCAAGACAGTTACAAGTGATTGAAAGTTTGGATGGCGGTATCGTTTCCTCCATTCATGTCAAAGAAGGGGAGTTGGTACAACAAGGCCAGTTGTTGGTACAAATTGACGAAACTCGTTTTCTGTCTTCCGTGCGTGAGAATCGCTCGCAATATTTGGCCTTAATGGCAAAGGCGGCACGCTTGCGGGCGTTGGTCGATAGAAAACCATTTGTTCCCCCGGCGGAAGTTGAAAAAGAAGACCCGAATGTGGTGTCTCAAGAACGTGCGTTGTATCTGGCTAAACAGGCCGAACTTGAGTCTTCCGTCTCCTTAGCTCGGCAACAGCTTTCACAAAAGCAACAAGAACTAAATGAAGCACGAGCACGTTTGGAACAGGCTTCGCAAGGCTATGAGTTGACCTCTAAGGAACTGAACTTCACCCGTCCGCTTGTGCAAACAGGTGCGGTATCACAGGTTGAGTTATTGCGTCTAGAACGTGATGTGGCGCGTTTCCGTGGCGAACGGGATATGGCTTCCGCACAGATTTCTCGGGCGCAAGCCGCGATTTCTGAAGCCCAACGTAAGATTGAAAATGTCGAGTTAGCAATTCGTAACGATGCTGGTAAAGAACTTTCCGATGTCACCGCTAAGCTCAGTGCTATTACTGAAGGTAATGTTGGCTTAAGCGATAAGGTAAAACAGGCCGCAATTCGCTCTCCAGTCAAAGGTACAGTAAAGCGTTTGTTGGTGAATACTGTGGGTGGGGTAGTACAGCCGGGTAAAGAAGTAGTTGAAATTGTGCCGTTGGAAGATGCCCTGATTTTGGAAGCAAAGATTCAGCCGCGTGATATTGCTTTCTTGCACCCAGGACAACAGGCATTGGTAAAATTCACCGCTTATGACTATGCCATTTATGGTGGTTTAGAAGGTAAGTTGGAATATATTGGCTCAGACTCAATTACGGATGAGAAAGGTAACGCTTTTTATATTGTCCGTGTGCGTACCGATCGCCCAGACCTTGGGCGTAAAGATTTACCGATCATTCCAGGGATGGTGGCAGAGGTCGACATTCTGACGGGTAAGAAGACGGTGCTTACCTATTTGATGAAGCCGATTCTCCGTGCCAAAGGCCGAGCATTGTCGGAGCGTTGATGAAGCAATTATTCATTCTTCCCAAAACTGTGGGGGCATCCTTACCAGCGCAACCATCACAAACATGGTTGGATGCGTTTCCTGATGGTGCCGTGTTGACACTTGAGTCAAGCCTTAGAGATACAACGATTGCACCGCGTGTCGTTTGGGTGCGGTTTGCAGTTGGGATGGATTTGACCCAATTATTGTTGCAAACCAAGGCTATTGCGCATGTGCCATTTGTTTTAATGAGCGACATTCCCAATGAGTCAGAAGGTGGATTTGCGCTGGCGCATGGGGCGGCTGGGTATTGCAATAGTCATGCTTCAGTTGAGGTGTTGCACCAAGTCGCACAAGTCGTGGAACATGGCGGCTTATGGGTGGGGCAGCAATTACTTGAGCAAATGGTGAAAGCCTTAGCCAAACTTTCGTCTACCCCAGAAACACCCACTGCGCCTGCATTACGCCCTTTGTTAAGCGAACGCGAATGGGAAGTGGCAATGTTAGTGGCGAAGGGCGAGAGCAATAAGGAAATTGCCCGGCATTTGGACATTAGCGAACGTACCGTAAAAGCACACCTTGGGGCGGTTTTTGAAAAAACCAAGTGTCGTGACCGTTTGCAACTTTCGCTAAAAATCAATCGGGTTTTAGACTAACTCTGGTGGCTCTGTGCATATAAAATACTAGACCAAATTTAAATTGCTTCAATAAGCCATGTTAGGTATGGTTTTTGTAGAGATAGACCAAATAGTATTTTGTGAAACCCCAGCAGTAGTCAGGCTGGGGTTTCGCACGTATAATCCGCCGCCGGGAAGTTGCCCAGGTGATCGCTGCGTGTGTAAACACGGGGAGGAAAGTCCGGGCTCCATTGGGCGAGATGCCAGCTAACGGCTGGGTGCTATAAGTCGCAAGACCCAAGGCAACGGAAAGTGCAACAGAAAGCCAAACCGCCGATGGCTGTATAGCAAGCGCGTACAGATCAGGTAAGGGTGAAATGGTGGGGTAAGAGCCCACCGCATGGCTGGTAACAGTTCATGGCAGGGTAAACCCCATCTGGAGCAAGACCAAATAGGGAAGCAAGGCATGGCCCGTGCTGCTTCCGGGTAGGTTGCTTGAGCCATGTAGTGATGCATGGCCTAGAGGAATGATCACCCACATACCTTGTATGTTGACAGAACCCGGCTTATCGGGCGGCTTCCCTTTTCTTGTATTCCCTCGCCTGTAATGCCAAAATCGCCAATAACTAATTGTCTTTTATGGTATTTTTGCGCATTTTCGGCCCTTCCCTTGACGGATAAGAAGGCATCTACTAGAGTACCCGGTCTTTTTTGCCCTACCAGATAGAGAAAGCCCAACCGTGACCCAAAATAGCAATAATCCCCATATCACGGTGTTGCTCAATGAGGCCGTCGATGCCTTAGCTATCCGTCCTGAGGGAATATATATTGATGCCACGTTTGGGCGGGGTGGTCATAGCCGGGCAATTTTAGCCAAACTTGGTGCGCAAGGCCGTTTGTTTGCCTTCGATCGTGATCCTAGCGCGATTGCCGCTGCGGCTGATTTACTGGCTGATCCACGCTTTTGTTTAATTCACGCACCGTTTGCCGAGATGCAAGCTGCCATGCGCAGTAAGGGAATTACGGCCGTGGATGGCGTGTTGTTTGACTTGGGGGTGTCTTCGCCACAATTAGATGAAGGCGAGCGTGGCTTTAGTTTCCGCTTTAACGCCCCCTTAGATATGCGCATGGATACGACGCAAGGGGAAACCGCTGCCGAATGGTTAGCCTCTGCTGATTTACATGACATTACCCGCGTGTTGCGTGAATATGGCGAAGAACGCTTTGCTTATCAGATTGCCAAAAAAATTGTGGCAATGCGCAGCACAACCCCGATTACGCATACGGCACAACTGGCGAACCTGATTGCCGAAACGGTACGTACCCGAGAAGCGGGGCAACATCCTGCTACCCGCAGTTTTCAGGGTATTCGCATTCATATCAACCAAGAATTAGCCCAAATTGATCATGCGTTGCCACAGGCACTTTCTTTGCTGCCGCCGCAAGGACGCTTAGTTGTTATATCGTTTCACTCCTTAGAAGACCGGCGCGTGAAGCAGTTTATGCGTGCTGGAGCTAAGCCAGATAACCTCCCGAAAAACCTACCCTTACGCGCCGACCAACTGCCACCACCTGCTTTGCGTATCTTAGGTAAAGCGCAAGCTCCCAGTACGGTTGAAGTGATGCAAAATCCACGCGCGCGTAGTGCAATCATGCGTGTAGCGGAGAAACTGTGATGGTACGTCTTAATATTTTTCTACTCTTGATCTTGATTTTATGTGCATTGGGTACGGTGACGGCACAACATCAAGCACGACAATCTTTCCAAGCGATTGAAAATGCAGAAAAACGGCGTGAGGAATTGGATATTGTCTATGACCGTTTGCAGTTAGAGCTGAATACGTGGGCGAATCATGCGCGGGTCGAAAAAATTGCCCGCGAGCAATTACGCATGGAACTGTGGAACGCCTCGGCACAAACTCCACCCGCTACCGCCGCCCAGTCGAGTAATTCCTCCACCACCAATAAAGCCAAAGATAATAAAGACACTAGCAACAAGCAGAAAAAGACAGAGGCTCGTTAATGAACCACTTTGGTAAATACCGAACCAAAAATCCAGAACATAAAAACAAAAGAAATGTTGTGCCAAATGTGTTACCAGCATGGCGCACCAAGTTTGTTTTATTGATGTTACTTGTTGCGATGTGCGCCTTAATTGGGCGTGCTTTTTATTTGCAATTGATCAATGACGCGTTTTTGCAGGAAAAAGGGGAATCGCGTTATCAACGCGAAATCGTGATTCCTGCATCGCGTGGGCGAATTTTTGATCGACATGGCGATATTTTGGCGGGTAGCACGCCAATGCCGACTATCGTGGCAATTCCGGCTTTACTCAAACAAGACTCAAAAGAGAAAAAGGAAGCATTGGCGAAAGCCTTAAGTATTTCGTTTTCTGAATTAGAAAAACGCATCAATGTTGATAAGACGTTTGTCTATTTACAACGACAGGTGAAACCAGAGGTTGGTTTAAGCATTGCCCAATTAAAACTTAAAGGGATTCGCCAAGAAACCGAATACAAACGCTTTTACCCAGCCGCTGAAATGACAGCCCATTTGGTTGGTTTTACCGACATTGCCGATAAAGGCCAAGAGGGGGTTGAGCTGGCCTTGCAAAGTCTGCTCATGGGAGAGCCAGGCGAACGGCTTGTGATTAAAGATCGACGTGGCAATATTGTCGAAGATTTAAAGACGCAAAAATTGCCTCGTGATGGCACGGATGTGCATCTCGCCTTAGATTCAAAAATTCAATACATCGCCCATACGCAACTGAAACAAGCGATTGCCGCTAACCAGGCGAAAGCAGGAGGGGTGATTGTTCTTGATACCAATACCGGAGAAATTTTAGCCTTGGCGAATTCACCGGGTTTTAATCCGAATGCCCGCCAAGCTTATGACGCTAGCTTCCGTAATCGTGCCGTCACCGATACGTTTGAACCGGGGTCAACGTTGAAGCCATTTATTGCCGCCCTCGCTTTAGAGCTAGGCAAAGTGAAGCCAACAAGCACCATCAACTGTGCTCCCGGCAAATTAACCATTGGCCCGGCAACCATTAGCGATGCTCACCCGCATGGTGTGTTATCAGTGGCACAGGTGATCCAAAAGTCATCGAATGTGGGTGCAGCCAAGTTGGCCGCAATGACCACGTATCAACAAATGTATGACATGTTCCAGCAGGTGGGTTTTGGTAAATCACCTAAATTAGGTTTCCCCGGTGAAGTGGCTGGGATGTTGCGTAATTGGAAACATTGGCGACCCATTGAGCAGGCAACGATGTCATATGGGCATGGGATTTCCATTAGCCTGATTCAATTGGCACGTTCGTATTTGCCCTTAGCGCGGGATGGCGACATCATTCCCTTATCTTTGTTGCGCCAAGAAAATGATTTACCTCCAAGTACGCCAGTTTTTTCGGCACAAACTGCGCGTGATGTACGAGCAATGTTAGAAATGGTGGTCAGTCCAGAAGGTACTGCCCCTAAAGCCCGTGTTCCCGGCTACCGTGCTGGTGGCAAAACAGGGACAGCGTATAAGTTAGAAAACGGCGAGTACGTGAAGAAATATGTGGCTTCGTTCGTTGGCATGGCACCGATGTCTTCCCCACGCTTTATTGTGGCTGTGATGTTGGATGAACCCTCTGGGGGTGCGCACTATGGGGGCGATGTGGCAGGCCCTGCCTTCTCAGCCATTATGGGTGGCGTGTTGCGTTCTTCCCGTATTCCACCGGATGACAAAACCTAAGAGCGAGTTATGAGCCACCTATCACAGATGTATAATTCATCCCCGACTCACCTCGCACTTGCCCCAATATTAGCGTGGTTGGCACAGCAGCAATTACTGCCGCAAGGAGTCGCTGATGATAGTCGGCAGGTGCGTCCCGGCGATGTGTTTTTGGCTTATCCCGGCGGAGTAGCCGATGGACGGCGATTTATTGCCGATGCGATTCGGCGGGGCGCGTGTGCGGTAATTTGGCAGCCCAGTGCCGATTTTGTGTGGTCAAGTGAGTGGCCTGCGATCCCGAATTTACCTTGCCCTGACTTGCGCCCTGTGGCGGGTTTACTCGCCGACGAAATTGCCGGGCATCCTAGCCAACATTTAGCCTTAATTGCCATTACCGGCACGAACGGCAAAACGACCACCTCGCAATGGTTGTCCACTGTGTTTCCCGGCAAATGTGCCAGTATTGGTACGCTGGGTGCAGGCTTCCCTGGTGCATTACAAGACACTGGGTTCACCACGCCCGAAGCCACGACCTTAATTCGTTATCTACAACAGTTTCGCGTTGATGGCGCAGTTGCCTGTGCCTTAGAAGCGAGTTCGATTGGCATTGAAGAAAGCCGTTTGAATGGTTCGGTGGTTGATACCGCGATTTTTACCAATTTGACCCGTGACCATTTGGATTACCACGGCACGATGGCAGCCTATGCCGAGGCGAAATTACGCTTATTTCGCTGGCCGCAATTGCGGCTTGCCATTGTCAATATTGACGATGCCTTTGGCGCGAACATCCTTGCCGAAACCGTTGCCAGCAAGGTGTTGGCGTATACGATTAGCGATGCCGCAACCAACTCAACGCTCCCCGCCAATTTCCAAGGGGAAGTCGTTGCGGCGACAAATTTACGTTTAACCGCTACCGGGCAAGCCTTTACCTTGGTCTTGCCGAGTGGCGTGCAAGAGATTACGACCTCTTTGGTCGGACGCTATAACGTGGCGAATTTGCTGGTCGTTGCGGCGGTGTTGTTTGACCGAGGTTTATCGCCTGCTGAGATTGCCACCCGTTTAATGCAACTTACACCCCCTGCCGGGCGTATGGAATGTCATGGTGGGGTCAATGCGCCCCTCGTGGCGGTGGATTACTCGCATACCCCCGATGCTTTAGCCAATGCCTTAGCGGCCTTGCGCGAATTAGCGACGGTGCGTGGCGGAAAGTTATGGTGTGTCTTTGGTTGTGGGGGCGACCGTGATCGTGGCAAAC
>CAZOBT010000028.1:0-1368 GCA_964578025.1 uncultured Rhodocyclaceae bacterium
CACAACATTGCCTTGGCGCAAGCTATGTAATACCTGTTGTAAGGCGCAGGAAAAATCCGCCAAGGTCGTTTGGATGTGTGCATCATTGGCGCGTAGGCTGTCTTCCAGTGCTTTCGCCGCCTGTTGTAACGTTACCGCGCCGACTGTTCCGGCTAAACCTTTAATACTGTGTGCAAGATAAATGGCACTGGCGAAATCTCCGGCATTGATTGCTTGCCCAATGCGTTGATCCTCTTGGCAAAAACGTTCATAGAAATCCTGCAATACTCGGCGATACAGGGCGGGGCGATACATTAAACGGCGTAGCCCTTCTTCAACCTCAATCCCGGGCAATAGGGGAATGTCCACTGCCGAGCCTGCTGCTTGCTGATTCACGGAGGGGAGCGGCGCGACGGCTTTGCGCCCGCGCAATATTTCTTGTCGCGGTTTGCCTGCCTCGCTATAGCCCCAGCGTTGTACGACGCGGCGCAAAATCGCCAGCTCAATCGGCTTTTGGATGAAATCAACCATGCCCGCCTCGTGGCAACGCCGTACCTCTTCATCACGGGTATGGGCAGTCATGGCAATAATGGGTAAGTCAGCAAGGGCAGGATTACTTTTGATCTGTCGTGTGGTGTTGATCCCATCTAACTCTGGCATTTGCACATCCATCAACACCACATCGTAATGCCGATCCGTATTGCCAATTTTTTCGAGGGCTGCACTGCCACTGCTACAACTTTCTACCTTGGCGGCTCCAAGGGCTTGTAATAACTCGGTGGCGATGAAGCGATTATCCGAAATATCATCAACGACCAGAATCTGTAAGCCGCGTAAAGGCTGAGTTAAGCCTAGTCCATGTTGCGCTGCTGCTGTTGCCGTACCCAACATAGTCAGGGTGCTGGCTAAATGGGTCAGGGTTAAGGGCTTGCTCAAAATGGCAGAGACCCCCAACACGCGCAGGCTATCTTCGAGATTCGTCACGGGTTCATCACTGAGTACCAACAGACGGGTTGTTTCTTGGCTTAACTGCCGCAGTTCAGGAATACATTGATGTAAAGCGGTGGCTGAACCGACAAGGCTTTGATTCAAAATAATAAAAGCAAACTCTTGGCTAGGCGCACGCAACAATTCATGCGCAGCAGCAAGGTTATCAATCCATAAGTATTCGTAATTTAATAAGCCTAAATACCGCTGAATCGCCTCCCCTGTTAACGAATGTGAATCCAGCAGCAACACCCGCTTGCCATTGGCTATGTTGGGCTGGGGGCTAGGCAGAGGCGTTAAGGCTTCCATATTCACGGTGAACATAAAGGAACTGCCTTCGCCATAGGTGCTGTGCACCCAAATCGTGCCTTGCATCATTTCGATCAGACGACGACAAATAAT
>CAZOBT010000028.1:1468-12217 GCA_964578025.1 uncultured Rhodocyclaceae bacterium
TGAGTACCCGGAAACGCCCTAGCACATGGCCTTTATTGGTGAATTTGACCGCATTACTAAACAGGTTGACCAAAATTTGCGTTAGACGCAGTGAATCGCCGCGTAGCAATTTCGGCATGTCGGGATCAACCAAAAAAGCCAGTTCCAAGCCTTTTTCTTGCGCCATGTTTTGCACTACCGTGGCGACGTTTTCTAAGACTTCATCCAAGCTAAATTCTTTTTGTTCGAGTTGCAGTTGTCCCGCTTCAATCTTTGACAAGTCCAAAACATCATTGAGCAAGGCCAAGAGAATGCTCGAAGCACTGAGGATTTTGTCGGAATACTCGCGCTGCCGACTATCTAACGCGGTACTGCGTAACAAACGGGTGAGGCTAATCACCGCATTTAAGGGCGTGCGAATTTCGTGGCTCATATTGGCGAGAAATTCGGATTTCAGGCGTACCGCCGATTCGGCTAATTGCCGCGCTTCGGTCAGGGTGTTTTCCGCACTTTTGTTCGCCGTGACATCAATTAAAGTTTGAATGACTCCCACCACCTTGCCTGCCGGATTACGAATGGGGGTGGCGGTCATTTGCAGCCAACGGTTTAAGTTAGGGAAGTAATCAATAACTTCAATCCCATCTTCGCTCCACGTTGAGGCTTGGGCTTTACCCGGATAAAGCAGGTGTAAGCTATTTAGGTCGCCTTGCAAGACCAAGTCGGCTAAAACGGGGCGTGCCTCACGATAAAACGGTCGCCATTGCTCTTGCGTACCAAGGACTTCACTGGCTGGGATTTGCAAAATAGTCTCACACGCCCGATTCCAATGAGTGACATAGCCGTGGGCATCCAAGACAAAAATCGGCAAGGGGCAACGTTCGACAATTTGTCCTAAAACGGTGGTTGCCGGAGTGCTATCCCGCTCCGCCAACGTTTCCGCAACATGCCCAATTACAGCGGGAGGCGGCGCGGCTTGTGGAGTAAACGCCAATAAATAGTCGCCCCCATAGGTTTGACCCTGCACATTAACCCATTGGCGGCTACCGTCATGGCGCGTTAGCCATAACGCTTGTTGAAAGGTGGGGGGCAACACCTCTGCCTCCTCCACCTCCGCTGTGGTTTGTTGCTCTTGCTTAAGTTGGTTAAGCTGGCTAAGTAACTGCAAAAACGCCGCCTGCGTATTCGCTGGAAAATAGCCCAAATAGCAATGCGGCCATTGCGCTTGCAGCGGTTCGGCGGCTGGTGTGGCGCAATACGCTGCAAGTTCAGCGTGCAATGCCGCCTCGGGCAACAGATTACGGTATTGCCGTACAAAGTTTGGGCAGAACCGCGCCGTTCCAGTTTCTGGGGAAATCAAGCAATAGCTGAGGCCAGTTAAGGTACTCAGGGTGTGGAGTAAGTCGGCAGACATAGCACCCAACCAAAAGACAAAATGCAAAAACAAAAGGCAGGCAAAACGAAGCGTATTGCTACATCGTTTTACCTGCCCTTAAGTTGTTATCAACTTGCGCTGACGTTGTGAGCGAAGCGGAGCTTTTCGCTTAAGCCGTTTTTGTTTGCTGCGCCAAAAATGCTGCAACTTGATCCTTCAAGCCCTTGCTATCACTCGCTGCAAAATAGCTGGGCGACCACAGACTGCTTTGCTGATAGAACTTGCTGGCAATGTCTGGGCGTTCTTTGCGTAACACGCGGCTAGACGCACCTTTTAAGCTATTTACCAAATTGGAAACCGCGATTTTAGGAGGATAACTAATATCCAATTGCACCTGATCGCTACCACTGTGCATCGCCAGCAGCTCTGCCCCAAAGTCGCTACACACCCCGGCGAACAATTCTTGCAAACGAGTTTTTGCCGCCGCATCGAAAACCTTGCCGGGGGACAAGGTGATAAAGACTAAATGCACCCGCAGGTTAAATGTACAGTGTCTGCTTGAGCGAAGAGAAGTATTTGCTTTCATAGACCAAACGATATGATGAGCCAGTCCCGGATTCTACTCTAATTCGCCAACAAAGGAGCTAACCAGCGTTTGGCTTCCATCAGCGTCATGCCTTTGCGCTCTGCCCAATCTGCCACTTGATCGTCACCGATTTTTTGCATGGCGAAGTATTTGGCGGCGGGGTGGGCGAAGTAGAAACCGGCGACGGCGGCGGCGGGGGTCATGGCGAAGCTTTCGGTCAGGTTCATTCCGGCCTTGTTGGGGGCATCTAACAAAGCAAATAAACCGCCTTTTGCCGTATGGTCTGGGCAAGCGGGATAACCGGGGGCTGGGCGAATGCCGCGATATTGCTCGGCAATCAAGCCCTCGTTATCCAAACGTTCTGCTGCCGCATAACCCCAATACGTGGTGCGAATTTGTTCATGCAACCATTCCGCACAGGCTTCCGCCAGCCGATCGGCTAAGGCTTTTAACATAATGCTGCGATAGTCATCATGAGCTGCCTCGTATTCTGCCAATTTCGCCTCAATGCCCAAGCCCGCTGTGACCGCAAATGCCCCGACATAATCGGCAACACCACGACTTTCTTCCGCCACAAAGTCCGCCAAACAGTAATTGGGGACATCGGCGGGTTTTTTATGTTGCTGGCGCAAACCTTGCCACACCATTGCGACTTGCTCACGACTTTCGTCTGCGTACAAGGCAATATCATCATGATTGGCTAAGGTATTCGCAGGGAATAGACCAAATACCGCTTTGGCCTCTAATACCTTATTGGCAATGATGTCTTGCAACATAGACTGAGCATCAGCAAAAACTTGGCGGGCGGTTTCGCCCACCACTTCATCTTGCAGAATCTTGGGATAGCGACCCGCCAATTCCCAGGTTTGGAAGAAGGGACTCCAGTCAATGTACTGGGCGAGCGTAGCTAAATTGGGGCTTAAGACCTGCACGCCAAGCTGGTGCGGCACGGGCGGAATGTAATCGGCATAGTCACCGCTATTCCACACAAACCGCTTCGCCCGCGCCTCTGCCAAACTGAGTAAGGGCGTGGCTTTTTTCCCGGCGTATTGCTCGCGCACCACTGCATACTCGGCGGCTAATTCGGCTTGGTAACTCGCACTTTGTTCTTCCGACAACAAGCGCGTAACGACCCCCACTGCCCGCGACGCATCGGGAACATACACCACGGCGTGTTGGTAATTGGGGGCGATTTTGATTGCGGTATGCGCCCGGCTGGTGGTCGCGCCACCAATTAACAACGGCTGCTGCATCCCTTGCCGCTGCATTTCGGCGGCGACATGGCTCATTTCTTCTAAGGATGGGGTAATCAAACCGGACAAGCCAATGATGTCGGCCTGATGTTCCCGCGCCGCTGCTAGGATTTTGTCGCAAGAAACCATGACCCCAAGGTCGACCACGTCGTAGCCATTACAGCCTAAGACCACGCCGACGATGTTTTTGCCAATGTCGTGCACGTCGCCTTTGACCGTTGCCATGATGACTTTGCCTTTGGCAGCCGCCCCAGTCCGCGCTTTTTCCGCCTCAATAAAAGGCACAAGATGCGCCACGGCTTGCTTCATCACCCGTGCCGATTTGACCACTTGCGGCAGGAACATTTTGCCTGCGCCAAAGAGATCACCGACCGCATTCATCCCCGCCATTAAGGGGCCTTCGATCACGCTCAAAGGCGGACGACCAGCAGCCTCCAAGGCCGCACGGCATTCTTCGGTATCCGCCACGACAAATTCGGTAATGCCTTTAATCATGGCGTGTTCTAGGCGTTTTTCGACCGCCCATTGCCGCCAGCTTAAATCTTGCGCTTGTTCCTTGGCTTGGCCTTTGACCGTTTGCGCAAAGTCGACCAAGGCTTCCCCTGCACCGGGCGAACGGTTGAGCACCACATCTTCGACCTTTTGCCGCAGCGTTGGCTCTAAATCGTCATACACGCCGAGCATCCCGGCATTCACAATCCCCATATTCATCCCGGCTTGGATGGCGTGATAGAGGAACACCGTGTGAATGGCCTCGCGCACCGGATCATTGCCCCGGAAGCTAAAGCTAACGTTCGACACGCCGCCCGAAATCCCGGCGTAGGGCAGATTGGCCTTAATCCATGCCGTGGCTTCGATGAAATCCACCGCATAGTTGTCATGCTCAGGAATCCCGGTGGCAATGGCAAAGATATTCGGGTCAAAAATAATGTCTTGCGCCGGGAAACCGATGCCCGTCAGCAGCTTGTAGGCACGCGCACAGATTTCGGTTTTCCGCGCAAAGGTATCGGCTTGGCCTTGCTCATCAAAGGCCATCACAATCACCGCCGCGCCATATTGCCGCGCTAAACGCGCATGGTGCAAAAAGGCTGCTTCGCCTTCTTTCATCGAAATCGAATTAACAATGCCCTTGCCTTGAATACATTGCAGCCCGGCTTCAATGACTTCCCATTTTGAGGAATCGAGCATGATCGGCACACGCGAAATATCCGGTTCGCTGGCAATCAGATTAAGGAATTTGACCATTGCGGCTTTGGAATCCAACATGGCTTCATCCATGTTGATGTCGATGACCTGCGCCCCGTTTTCTACCTGTTGCCGTGCCACAGCGAGGGCATCATCAAAGCGTCCTTCTAAGATCATCCGCGCAAAGGCACGGGAGCCAGTGACGTTGGTACGTTCGCCGACGTTCACAAACAACGAGCTGGCTCCAACGTTATATGGCTCTAAACCGGACAAACGCAGTTCGGGGGTAATCTTCGCTGCTTGGCGGGGCGGCATTCCAGCTAAGGCTTGCGCAATGGCACGAATATGCTCAGGTGACGTGCCGCAGCAACCGCCAGCAATGTTAATCAGGCCAGATTGCCCCCATTCCTTAATCGCCGCTGCCAGCATTTCTGGCGTTTCATCATAGCCACCAAAGGCATTCGGTAAACCGGCGTTGGGGTGGGCTGAGACAAAGCAATCGCAAACGCGGGATAGTTCAGCCACATATTGGCGTAATTCATCTGCGCCTAAGGCACAGTTCAAGCCAAACGATAAAGGTTCGGCATGGGATAAGGAATTCCAGAACGCTTCCGCCGTTTGCCCCGATAAGGTTCGCCCAGAGGCATCGGTAATCGTGCCAGAAATCATCACCGGCCATTTGCGCCCGGCTTGGGCAAAAAATTCGCTAATTGCAAACAGGGCGGCTTTGGCATTCAAGGTATCAAACACCGTTTCCACCAGCAGAATATCTGCGCCACCATCGACCAAGCCTTGGATAGCCGTGGTGTAGGTGTCGACCAATTCCATAAAGTTAACATTACGGAAACTGGGGTCGTTCACCTCTGGCGAAATGGAGGCGGTGCGGCTCGTGGGGCCAAGTACGCCAGCGACAAAGCGCGGTTTGCTGGGATTTTGCGCGGTGTATGCGTCACACACTTCCCGTGCAATCCGCGCCCCAGCAAAGTTCAGCTCATACACAATCGCTTCAAGGTGGTAATCCGCTTGTGAAATGGCGGTGGCGTTAAAGGTGTTGGTTTCAATAATGTCTGCCCCGGCAGCGAGATAGTCGGCATGAATGCCACGAATCACCTCAGGGCGGGTGAGCAGAAGTAAATCGTTATTGCCTTTCACATCATGCGGATGCTCGGCAAAACGGCTACCGCGATAATCAGCTTCACCAAGGTTGTGCCGTTGAATCATCGTGCCCATTGCACCATCCAAAATCAGGATGTGCTGCTGCAATAGGGTACGCAGCTCGGCGGTACGATCGGCTTGGGGACGGGGAATTAACGTTGAGGTGGGGGTTGTCGCTTCTTGCATTGGTTTTCTCCAATGCCAGCTGACCGACGAATTAGCAAAACAAACTCACCGGCACTGGCAGAGCATTGATGGCTCTAAAGTTCGGTGAGCGCGGTTTTACACAGACAAAAAGACATTTCCGAGCCTGGGACACCACCACTGTGTGCCTCGCAACGCTCCTCGGAAGGGGCGGGATTATAGCCCAGAGTGCGAGCAACGTTGCAAATTAGGCGTATTTACAGAGGCTTAGCTGAGCCTACTTCGCCTCCACCCGGCTGGATGTTCCTGTCACCATGCCTGTATTCAGGCCAAAATGGACATGGAAGTGTTTTTCTTCGGTGGGAATCGTACCCGCCACTTTCCAATCCCAAACCTCTTCGCCTTTGAGCTTAAATTGTTGAATGCTGCCAGGTTTGCCAAGGATGCGCCGCACTTCGTCTTTGCTCAGGCCATTCTTAATCCGGGCATAGTTGGCCTCGGTTAATACCTGTTCCATCTTTTGCATGACTTGATCTTTGCCGACGGTAATCATGTAGCAAACAATACCTTCCGGCTGGCGCGAATACTCCATCGTCACGCTACCGTCCTCATTCTGATACTCCGCCCCCGGCAAGCCCAGCCGCGCCCGCACCTCGGATGCGGTGGACACCCCCGGTTTCAATTCTGGCAAATTCACCGCATCACACGCAGGCAACAACGCCGCAAGCACAACACTAAACACCGCCGACAACCAATAAGGAAAACGCATGATGAGCCTTTCTAGAAAGTTACAGCCTAGTTAAATATATTTGGTCTTGTATTCTACTAAGCAAATATGACGTACTGTAAGCGACTATTTCGCATTTGGTCTGTTAATCGTACTTCCCAAGATTAGCAAGTAAAGGGCAGTAACCCTGTCAGCTCTGCCACGATAAAACCCACAGCCAAACCTAGCCCTAAACCAAGCGCGGTGAGGAAAAAGCGTAGCAGGGAATGCCCAATGCCGAGTTTGGGCTGATCCTGAATCTCTAGCGTGTTTGTTGTCATTGTTGCCCCCGTGCGGCAATACGTTGCTTGAGTTGTGCGTCTAAATCGTCAATGGCTTGCCCGGCCTGAGTCGCGCTATGCCTGATCGCGCTCAGGTCAAGACCGTTAGGGCGCAAGGCTTCGGCGTTTGAATGGTTACGCTTCAATCAAAACAGGATCAAGAAATCTTAGGGGGAAAGAAATATTCAACTCATTGATTTATTTGATTTTCGATTTTTTGTATCAATAGATTCTTATACTTTAATCAAAACAAGATCAAGAAACTATGCCCACGCAGGAACATAGCCGCCTCTGGGATGTTCTGGGTCTGCAATTCGAATTAGGCCAGCCTCAAGAGCCTTATTAATGACGCTACTTGCCTGAGCGGCATTTTTGCTGGCAATGCCAAGACGGGTGCACAAGGTTGCATTCCTCATCTTGTCCCCACTCAGAAATTTGAACACTGCATGGAAGTAACACGCTCGGACTCGCTCATCAGGAGACATATCCGCAAACCCTCGCATACCATACAGAATCACTTGAGTTGCATAGTTTTCTGCGCGAAACCACGGTGCAGGCAACTGATGAAGCTCAACGAGTTCAATGACCTTATCGAGACCGCTGCCTTGTTCTTCACAAAACCGCATTCGTCGCATCAAAGAAGCTAATGCTTCATTTCTTGAACGAGGTGGTAAGTCCACCATCCGTTCTGGTTTTACAAAAGGAATGCCCGGATTGCTGATTTCAATACGGTCACTAAATAACTCAATTTGTGGCCCTGCGCCTGTGATGGTCATGTCTTGATGGATCAAGGCGTTCGCTACCAGCTCGCGTATGGCAAGTTCTGGAAACATCGTCTGAGATTCACGTAATGCCGCACCGATATGCTCATTTTTTGGGAGCAAGTCATTTAGGTAGGAAACTAAGCCTTCAAAGCCTACGGCATAACCTTTTTGACCATCATGACGGTGTTTCACTGTGGCTGCACGGGTTTTACCGTCGTAAGCCACAAAGCGAACTGCCTTTCGGGCAATTCCGTCATCAAATTCTGACAAACGGTTGGCAAACAGGATTGCGCCTAGGTTTGTGATATTCCAACGTTCACCAACATCTTTCACAATCAAACGGTCAGAGGCTAGTTTTTCAAAGATGCCTTTACGGTTATCTGGCAAGGGTTGGTTGGTCAGCCGGAAATATTGACTGTAATCCAGTAAGGTCAAAACATCATCAGCAGAAACATACTGGAGAGCCATCCCGCCTTCCCAACGATAAGGCCGCATCCTCTCTATTAAATGCTGATAGCGTTCTGGGTAATCTGTTAATTTTGGGGTTGCACTGCCAATCCGAATATAGGGCGTACCGTTGAATAAAACCGGGGTACCTGTAGCAGCCGGGATTTCTAGCAGAACAACACGTCCATCTGGATGCTCAACTTGTCTAAAACTAAACGAAATGCTTGGTTGTAAACATTGCGCTAACCAAAACTGTAATGGCTGATTTCCTCGCTTGTCGGATTCTGGGTAGAAATTTGTGCCTACAACTCGGTGGGTTTTGTCCTCAATGCCCCAGAGCATAAATGCCGTATCACGACCAATGAGCCTAGCTGAGTTTGATAGGGCAGAACAACGCACCCCGATCATTTCTGAATCAGCGTTATTTTGCTTAAATTCCAGCCATTCCGTTTCATCAGGTTGGGCAAGCAGCTCATTGACAAGCTCTATATCACGCGCCGCTTTCATCTTTGTTCTATTTGTTGCATTTCGCTTGTTCTACCCCAGCCGACCCAATACCACTTCCGCGACGAAACGGCTGCCGACGTAGGCGAGGAGGAGGACGAAGAAGCCGATTAGGGTGAGGCGTAGGGCTTTTTTGCCGCGCCAGCCCCAGACTTGCCGCCCACCAAGCAACAGGGCAAAAATGCTCCATGAAATAAAGGCGAATAAGGTTTTGTGGTCAAACTTAAAGGCTTGCCCAAATAAAGCTTCAGAGAACAATACGCCCGAACCCAAGGTGAGCGACAAAAAGACAAAGCCGATTAACAACATGCGAAACAGCAGGGATTCCATTGTCAGTAAGGGCGGTAATTTGGTCAGGCTGCGTGTGAGGCTGCGTTGATGCAATTTACGCTCGGTAAAACCCATAAAAATCGCATGTAAAGCCGAGAGCGTAAATAAGGAATAGGCCAGCATTGCCGAAAGAAAATGCAGTTGAAAGCCAAAGGCATGGCTATGCGCGACAAGGCGCGTTTGCGTAAATAGTACCGGGATCAGCGTGGCAACAGCGGCGAGAGCCATGACCATTGGCTGCAAACCTTCTAAACGGGCGCGGAAACTTTCGAGCCAATAAATCAGTACGGCTAAGGCCATCATCAACGATAAAGCGAGACCAAAGGAGAAGTGCATGCCGCTTGGGGCAAATAAATACGCGCCTAAGGCGTAAATATGTAGCAGCAGCACAACGGCGATGCTCCAACGTTCCCATGTTTGTAGGGGGAGTGTGACCAAGGCTTGGTCGGTACGCCACCAACGGCTACGCCAAAAATGAACGCTTAAACCTGCATAAACGAGGCTTAACGCAAGATGAAGCCAAACCGGGGGCAGAAGCTGAATTAAAATATCGGACATCCCAAAATTCTACTCGAAGCTAAACCAGAAGCCTAACCAGAAACCGGAATTTCTCATGCTTGATAATCTGACCCAACGCCTCGCCAAGGCAATTAAAACCATTAAGGGCGAAGCTCGCCTGACCGAAGCCAATATTAGCGATGCCCTGCGCGAAATCCGTATGGCCTTATTAGAGGCCGATGTGGCCTTGCCCGTGGTCAAAGAATTCATCGCTAAAGTCAAAGAAAAAGCCGTCGGTGAAGAAGTCATCGGCTCGCTGACCCCCGGACAAGCCTTAGTCGGCGTGGTGCACCGCGAACTCACCAACATCATGGGCGGCAGTAATGCCGGGCTAAATTTAGCCACGACCCCCCCCGCGATTATTTTGATGGCGGGTTTGCAAGGGGCGGGTAAAACCACCACCGTGGGTAAGTTGGCGAAATTATTAAAAGAAACACAGAAGAAAAAAGTCTTGGTCGTTTCTTGTGACGTATATCGCCCGGCGGCGATTGAGCAGTTAAAAACTGTGGCCAGCCAAGCCGGGGTGGATTTCTTCCCTTCCGCCACCAATGAAAAGCCGCGTGATATTGCGGTGGCGGCGATTGATTGGGCGAAACGCCATTACCACGATGTATTGCTCGTCGATACCGCCGGACGTTTGGCGATTGACGAAGCGATGATGAATGAAATCAAAGACCTGCACGCCACCATCAAACCAATTGAAACGCTGTTCGTGGTCGATGCGATGTTGGGGCAAGATGCGGTGAATACGGCGCGCGCCTTTAACGAGGCTTTGCCACTGACCGGGGTGGTGTTAACCAAGCTCGACGGTGATTCACGCGGCGGTGCGGCCTTGTCGGTGCGTCATGTGACGGGTAAGCCAATTAAATTTGTTGGTGTTGCCGAAAAACTCACCGGCTTAGAGCCCTTCCACCCCGAACGGATGGCCTCGCGCGTCTTGGGCATGGGCGATGTCTTATCGCTGATTGAAGAAACGCGCAAAAACTTTGACGAAGAAAAAGCCGTCGCGTTTGCCAAGAAGCTGAAATCTGGCAAAGGCTTTGACCTTAACGACTTTAAAGAGCAAATCGGGCAAATGCGCCGTATGGGCGGTTTGACCTCCTTAATGGACAAGCTCCCGGCGCAGATGGCGCAAATGGCAGGGCAACTCCCCGCCGGGATGGAGCAAAAGATGATTGGGCGGGTTGAAGGCATCATCAACTCCATGACCCCCGCCGAACGCGCCAACCCCGACATCATCAAAGCCAGCCGCAAACGCCGCATCGCCGCTGGTTCTGGTGTGCAAGTACAAGACGTAAACCGCCTGCTCAATCAATTCGAGCAAACGCAAAAAATGATGAAGCAATTCTCGAAAGGCGGTATCGGCAAACTCATGCGCGGTATGAAAGGCATGATGCCGGGAATGCGTTAGCCTTGTTTTGAACG
>CAZOBT010000028.1:12317-14742 GCA_964578025.1 uncultured Rhodocyclaceae bacterium
AACGCAGATTCAACAATTTTTTGGTCTATAAGCCAATAAAGCAAGCAATACAAGCTTTATTGGCTTTTTTTTAATTTGGTCTTAACAACGGCTGCAAAAAACGCCCGGTGTGGCTGTCGGGGTGGGTGCATAGGGTTTCGGGCGTGCCAGCGACCAAAATTCGCCCGCCACCTGCGCCACCTTCGGGGCC
The DNA here is from genome assembly GCA_964578025.1 of uncultured Rhodocyclaceae bacterium. Lineage (GTDB taxonomy): Bacteria > Pseudomonadota > Gammaproteobacteria > Burkholderiales > Rhodocyclaceae > CAZOBT01. Next base: position 12,508 of record CAZOBT010000028.1, read on the forward strand.
TAAGTCCACCAGCCAATCGGCGGTTTTGATTACGTCTAAATTATGCTCAATCACCACCACGGTATTGCCATGATCGGCAAGGCGGTGCAGCACGGTGAGCAGCATTTCAATATCGGCAAAATGCAGCCCAGTGGTCGGTTCATCCAAGATGTACAAAGTACGCCCGGTGTCGCGTTTGGACAGTTCTAAAGCCAGCTTGACCCGCTGCGCCTCGCCGCCGGATAGGGTCGTCGCACTTTGCCCAAGGGTGATATAGCTCAAGCCAACATCGACCAAGGTTTGCAACTTCCGCGCTACGGTGGGGACGGCATCAAAGAAGATGCGGGCTTGTTCCACGGTCATGGTCAGGATGTCGTGGATATTCTTGCCTTTGTATTGGATTTCCAAGGTTTCACGGTTATAGCGTTTGCCGTGGCAGACATCGCAAGGCACGTAGACATCGGGCAAAAAGTGCATTTCGACCTTAATCATGCCGTCGCCCTGACAGGCTTCACAGCGTCCACCTTTGACGTTAAAGCTAAACCGCCCTGGGCCATACCCGCGTGAGCGGGCTTCGGAAACTTGCGCAAACAATTCACGGATTGGGGTGAGCAGCCCGGTGTACGTCGCTGGGTTAGAACGTGGGGTGCGTCCAATCGGCGATTGGTCAACGTTAATCACCTTGTCGAATTGCTCTAAACCAATGATGTCTTGATGCGGTGCAGGTTCGGTATTTGAACCATATAAATGCTTAGCCGCAGCGGCGTAGAGGGTGTCGTTAATCAGCGTTGATTTACCCGAACCAGACACCCCAGTAATACAGGTAAGCAAGCCCAAAGGCAGGCTTAGAGTTTCGCCCTTGAGGTTATTCCCGGTCGCACCAATCACCTGTAATTGTTTCTCAGGATTGGGTTGGCGGCGTTGTGCAGGCACGGCGATTTTGCGCTTGCCCGACAAATACGCCCCGGTTAAGGAATCGGGATTGGCGGCGACTTGTTGTGGTGTGCCTTCTGCCACCACTGCGCCGCCATGCACCCCGGCACCGGGGCCAATGTCCACCACATAATCGGCAAGACGAATCGCATCTTCATCATGTTCAACCACAATCACCGTGTTCCCGATGTCGCGTAATTGCTGCAAGGTATGCAGGAGGCGATCATTGTCGCGTTGATGCAGGCCAATCGACGGCTCATCCAGCACATACATCACCCCGGTTAAACCCGAACCAATTTGGCTGGCAAGACGAATCCGCTGTGCCTCACCACCGGACAGCGTTTCTGCCGAGCGATCAAGGGATAAATAATCCAGACCAACATTGATTAAGAATTGTAGGCGCGAGGTAATCTCTTGCAGAATCTTATCTGCCACCTGTGCCTTATGCCCTTGGAGTTTTAAGACCAAAAAGTAATCGCGGGCTTTGCCCAAGGGCATACGGCTGATTTCATGCAGGGTTTTATCGCCAATATGCACATGCCGCGCTTCACGGCGCAGGCGCGAACCGTCGCAACTGGGGCAAACGCTGCCGCTAATGTATTTGGCTAATTCTTCGCGTACCGCTTGCGAATCGGTTTCTTTATAACGACGTTCCAAGTTGGGAATAATCCCTTCAAACGCATGGTCTTTTTGCATGACTTTGCCGCGCTCGTTGAGGTAATTAAAGGCAATTACCTCTTTGCCCGACCCATGCAGCACCACTTGCTGAATGGCTTCGGGCAAGGCATTAAACGGCGTTTCAATATCGAACCCGTAATGCGTGGCTAAGGAAGTCAGGAGCTGGAAATAGAACTGATTGCGCTTATCCCAACCACGAATTGCCCCGGCTGCCAGCGAGAGTTCGGGATGCGCTACCACCCGTTTCGGGTCAAAAAACTGAATCACGCCCAAGCCATCACAACGCGGACACGCGCCCATTGGGTTGTTAAACGAGAATAAACGCGGCTCAAGTTCTTGCAAGGCATAGGAACAAATCGGGCAGGCAAATTTTGCCGAAAATAAATGCTCCTTACCGCTGTCCATTTCCAAGGCAATCGCCCGCCCTTCGGCATGGCGTAAGGCGGTTTCAAAGGATTCGGCGAGGCGTTGGCGCAAATCCTCGCGTACTTTTAAGCGGTCAACCACCACATCAATGCTGTGCTTTTGCGTTTTGGTTAATTTCGGCACGGCATCTAATTCATAAATCTCACCATCGACCCGCACCCGCACAAAACCTTGCGCCTGCAATTCGGCAAACAAATCTAATTGCTCACCTTTGCGATT
>CAZOBT010000029.1:0-14618 GCA_964578025.1 uncultured Rhodocyclaceae bacterium
AACAAGCGTAATGTGGAACGGGCGCAAGCCTTGTTTAAGGCCGATGTGATTGGGGCGGCAGAATTGCAACGTCGTGAAACCGAATACGACATTGCCGCCGCCGAAACCCGTGCCGCCCGCGATCAATTACGGGTATTAGGTGTTAGCCCCGGCGCAATTGATAAACTAGGTGCGTCGGGTACGATTGATTCGGTCTCTGGGGTCAATGCTTCCCTACATGGGATTGTCGTCGAACGGAATATCGCCCCCGGACAGGTCGTTCAGCCCTCCGATGTCTTGTTTGTGGTGGCCAATTTGGCGCGGGTCTGGGCGGTAGCGCAAGTGCCAGAACAGCAAATCAGCCAAGTCAAAATGGGGCAAGCCGTCAAGATCGAAGTTCCGGCACTGGCAAACGAAAAGTTACTTGGCAAGCTGATCTATGTGGGGCAAACGGTAAATCCCGAAACCCGTACCGTGTTAGTGCGTACTGAACTTGATAACCGTGAGGGGCGGCTCAAACCCGCGATGTTGTCGTCGATGTTGATTGAAGCCAGCCCAACCCAACGTTTGGTTGTCCCCAGCTCGGCAGTGGTGCGCGAAAACGATGAGGATCATGTCTTTGTTGCGCAAGAAGGCGGAAGTTACAAACTGGTGAAGGTCAAACTCGGTGCAGAAAACAATGGGCAACGGGTGGTGCTGGAAGGCTTAAAAACCGGGGACAAAATCGTGGTGCAAGGGGCATTTCACCTGAATAACGAACGTAACCGTAAAGAAATGGAAGGCTAAACAACATGATTGAATCCCTTGTTCGTGCCGCCCTTAAACAACGCTTGGTCGTCACGGTAATCGCCTTTATTTTGCTTGCCTTTGGTTTTCATGCGGCGCAAAAGCTCTCGGTCGATGCTTTCCCCGATGTCACTAATGTGCAAGTGCAAATCGCCACCGAAGCCCCCGGACGTTCGCCCGAAGAGGTTGAACGCTTTGCCACCGTCCCCTTAGAAGTCGCCATGACTGGGCTACCGGGGCTGACGGAAATGCGCTCCTTAAACAAGCCGGGCTTGTCGTTAATTACGTTGGTGTTTACCGATAGCACCAATGTGTATTTTGCGCGGCAGTTGGTCATGGAACGCCTCTTAGAAGTGGGGAGTCGCCTACCCAGTGGCATTACGCCCGTTCTGGGGCCGGTCTCCACTGGTTTGGGCGAGGTGTATCAATACACCTTAGAAAAAGCCGATGATGGCGATAAAACCCTAAGCCAAGAAGAGCTGACCGAACGGCGCATTGTGCAAGATTGGGTATTACGGCCTTTATTGCGTTCGATTCCCGGTGTGGCAGAAATTAACTCTCAGGGCGGTTATGTAAAACAGTTTCATATTCTGGTTAATCCAGAACGCTTGCGCCATTACCAACTGAGTTTGGACGAGGTGTACACCGCCGTGGCAAGAAACAATGCCAACTCTGGCGGCGGCGTTTTACCGCAATTTGCCGAGCAATATTTGATTCGCGGGATTGGTTTAGTCCGCGACCTGAACGACTTGGCGCAAATCGTGGTGAAAGAAGTTAACGGTACGCCGGTGTATATCAAAGATGTGGCCGAGTTAAAACTTGGGCATGACGTGCGGCAAGGCGCGTTGGTCAAAAACGGTAATACCGAATCCGTCGGTGGCATTGTCATGATGCTGGCGGGCGGCAATGCGAAAGAGGTCGTGGGCAAGATCAAAGCCCGGGTGCAAGAGATCAATGAGCGCGAGATGTTGCCCGCTGGCCTCAAGGTTGTGCCGTATTACGACCGTTCGGAATTGGTGGATGCCGCCTTGTGGACAGTGACCAAAGTCCTGCTGGAAGGCGTGGTGTTGGTCGTCGTCGTGTTATTTGTCTTCCTTGGCGATGTGCGTTCCTCGGTGATTGTGGTGGCGACCTTGGTGTTAACGCCCCTACTCACCTTTATGGCGATGAACTATCTGGGGATTTCCGCCAACTTGATGTCGCTGGGCGGGCTGGCGATTGCGATTGGTCTGATGGTCGATGGTTCGGTCGTGGTGGTGGAAAACGCCTTTGCGCAACTCGGCAGAGCGGCACAAACTGGGGAAAGCCAAATCCGCATTATTTTGCGGGCGGTGGTGGAAGTGGCGACACCTGTCATTTTTGGGGTGGGCATCATCATTCTGGTGTTTTTACCGCTGATGACGCTTGAGGGCATGGAAGGCAAGATGTTCGCGCCCTTGGCCTATACGATTGCGATTGCCTTGGCGATTTCCTTGGTCTTATCCATGACCTTATCGCCCGTTTTGTCCTCGTATTTGCTCAAGCCGCCCGCCCATGATGGCGATCATGACACCCCGATTATTGCCAAGCTCAAAGCCCAGTATTTCCGCCTATTGCACTTAGCCTTGCGTTATGAAAAACGCACCGTGTTGGCGGCGGTGGGGGCATTTATTTTTACCATTGGCCTGTTGCCGTTCTTAGGCACCGCTTTTATTCCCGAAATGAAAGAAGGAGCGGTCGTGCCGGGAATTATGCGTGTCCCCAATATTTCGCTGGATGAGTCGATCAAGATGGAAATGGAGGGTATGCGCTTAGTCATGCAAGTTCCAGGGGTGAAATCGGCGGTGTCTGGGGTTGGGCGCGGGGAATCTCCGGCAGACCCACAAGGGCCAAATGAATCGACCCCGATTGTCAGCCTCAAACCGCGTGACGAATGGCCTGCGGGATGGACGCAAGACAGCATCGCCGAAGCCATGCGTGACAAGCTCAAAGCCTTACCCGGCGTACAAATCGTCATGGCACAACCCATTTCTGATCGTGTGGATGAAATGGTGACAGGGGTACGTTCGGATATTGCGGTCAAAGTCTTTGGCGACGATCTGGAGCAATTAAAGAAAGTCGCGGGGCAAATTGGCAAAATCGCGCAAGGCATTGAAGGGGCGCAAGATTTACGCATTGAGCGGGTGTCGGGGCAGCAATATTTGCAAATCGAAATCGACCGTCAAGCCATTGCCCGCCTCGGCCTGAATGTTGCCGATGTGAACGACCTGATCGAAACCGCCATTGGTGGGAAAACCGCCACCGAAGTCTTTGAAGGCGAACGCCGTTTTGCCGCTGTGGTGCGTTTGCCCGAATCCTTCCGCAACAATATCGAAGCCATTTCCAACATTATCTTGGACGCACCAAGTGGGGCAAAAGCACGGTTGGCAGATGTGGCGCAAATTCGCGTTGCCGACGGCCCGGCGCAAATTTCGCGAGAATTGGGCAAACGCCGCATTGTGGTGGGGATTAACGTCAAAGACCGTGATTTGGGGGGCTTTGTCGCCGAACTTCAGCAAAAAGTTGAGGCAAAAATTAAATTGCCTGAAGGCTACTACTTGGAGTGGGGCGGGCAATTCCAAAACATGGAACGCGCCTTAGGTCATCTTAGCGTCATCATTCCGATTACGATTGCGGCGATTTTCTTCTTACTGTTTTTGCTGTTTAACTCACTGCGCTTTGCTACCTTGATTATTACCGTGCTGCCGTTTGCCTCGATTGGTGGGGTGATTGGTTTGTTTGTCAGTGGCGAATATCTCTCTGTGCCCGCGTCGGTAGGCTTTATCGCCTTGTGGGGGATTGCGGTGCTCAACGGGGTGGTCTTGGTCTCTTACATCCGCAGTTTACGCCAAGAGGGTTTATCGGTACGCGAAGCCGTGTTGGAAGGCACACGCCTACGTTTCCGCCCCGTCATGATGACGGCAACGGTTGCCATGCTCGGCTTGATTCCCTTCCTCTTTTCCAACGGCCCAGGCTCAGAAGTGCAACGTCCTTTGGCGATTGTGGTGATTGGCGGGCTGATTACGTCCACGTTACTGACGCTGGTTGTCTTACCCACGCTATATCGTTGGTTTGATGAAGGTGAACCCGAAGCATAAGCCACGTTTTTAGGAGCTAATAATGAAAGAAATCAAAGCCGTGATTCGCCCCGCCAAACTCGCTAATTTGCGTAGCCGCCTGCACAAAGTCCCAGGTTTTCCGGGGATGACAGTGAGCAAAGCCGAAGGCTGTACCGCCCTATCCCGTTATAGCTCGCGTAATACGGTCAAAGAGGAACTAACCGATTACACGCCAAAAGTCCGTATCGAAATTGTCGCTCCCGATGACATGGTGCAAGACATTGTCGATGTGATTGTGCAAGCGGCACAAACCGGGCAAATTGGTGATGGTTTGGTCTGGGTCACAGATATCGTGCAAGCAAGCTTTATCTACAAGACAATGCCCGGACAAAGTGAAGTTGGTCTGTAAAATACCTAGATTTCTGCCCGAAACCTATTTGGCACCAATTTGGTGCAAAATTACTGCCGTTGCCTCATTTTGGTTATAAAGCGTAGGGATTGCGACAAAAATCCCTACACTTTCACAAAGTTTGTGCAGTACTTTATGTCATAGATATAGGCATATGTTTTGCTTATCTTATCATGTGGCGGTAAATTATTCATATAAGCTTGATCTTGCCATTGGTCGCTGGAGCAAGCTGGGGAGACGGCATGAGCTATTCAAATTACATTAAAGAAATTGGGCGCGGCAAAGACAATGCACGAGATTTGTCCTTAAGCGATGCCGAAGCCTTATATGGTGCAATGTTAGATGGTGGAGTGAGCGATCTTGAGCTGGGAGCAATTGCTATCGCGCTGCGCATGAAGGGCGAAAGCCAAGAAGAGATGATCGGCTTTTTAAATGCCGCCAATCAACGCACCCACACACTATATTCCCCGGTCAGCCGCCTGCGCCCGATTGTCTTACCAAGCTATAACGGCGCACGTAAAGGCGCAAATTTAACGCCTTTGCTGGCGTTGTTGTTACGGCGTTTCGGCGTACCTGTGCTGGTACATGGCTTACTTGAGGGATATGGGCGAGTCACCAGTGGGCATATTTTTCGGGAAATGGGAATTTTGCCTTGTGTCAGCCTAAATCAAGCGCAACAAGCCATTAACACGCAAAATCTTGCCTTTGTCCCACTCTCTGTCATTTCGCCGGGGCTGGCTAACTTGCTGGTTTTGCGCTCGCGCCTTGGCTTGCGTAACAGTGCGCATAGCCTCGTTAAAATGATTGATCCCTTTAAAGGGCATAGTGTCGTCATTGCACCAGCAACCCATCCACCTTACATCGAACTGATGCGAGCCATGTTGTGTGCAGGTGGTGGTTATGGCTTGGTCTTCCGGGGGACGGAAGGTGAACCTTTTGCCAATCCAAAACGCCGCCCACGTTTAGAGTATATCTACCAAGGAAACTCAGCGATTTTGTTTGAGGCCGAACATGACAGTATCAAGGTTCTGCCCCATTTACCCGAAGCCGCAGATGCGCGTACCACGGCGATCTGGACGCAAAAGGTATTAGATAACCAAGCCCCAATCCCGTTGCCACTAGCGAATCAGCTTGCGTGTTGCTTATATGCGTCTGGCTTTGCGCAAGACTTTCATCAAGCGAAAGCCTTAGTCGCCGTCGAAAACAGCATGTTGGCTGTCGCCTAATTACAACAAACTATCGCGAGTGATTTTCCCACGTTGCAAAATACGGCGTAAGCTCTTTAAGCCTTCCAGTTGGATTTGCCGGACGCGCTCGCGAGTTAAGTTAAGTTCCTTGGCAATGCAATCCAAGGTAGAGATGTCCTGACCGTTAAAACCATAACGACGTTCAATCACCTCACGCTGTCGCTCTCCAAGCTGTACTAACCAAGTACGTACAAGGCTGGCAACCTCATGTGACTCCAAGGTGGTTTCTGGATTGTTGTTATTTTCATCAACGATAAAGTCGGCAATCGTATGATTCGGGTCGATGTCTAATGGTGCGTCCAATGATGTTGTGTGCTCATTTAAGGACAAAACATGCCGAATTTCTTCTTCTGGCTTATCCATCAAGGCAGCAAGATGGCGAATCGATACCATCTTGCCTTCGGTGGTTTCTAAATGCCGAATTGCCCGCAAAACTAAATTGATTTCTTTGACCACATGCACGGGCAAACGCACGGTGCGTGAATGGTTCATGATGGCACGCTCGATATATTGGCGAATCCACCATGTTGCATAGGTAGAAAAACGAAAACCCCGTTCGGGGTCAAATTTTTCTAAGGCATGAATAAGACCAAGATTTCCTTCTTCAATCAAGTCAAGTAAAGGAATACCTCGGTTTAAGTAATGTTTTGCAATATTCACCACCAAACGCAGATTATGTTCAATCATACGTTGGCGTGCTGCAAAATCCCCTTGTTTGACCAACCTTGCTGTTAGTAACTCCTCTTCTGGAGTCAGTAAGGATTTTTCCCCAATTTCATTGAGGTAAATCTGTGTGACATCTTCCAGAAACTCAAGCTCAGGGGAAACCTCGATTTCTGCCTCAATGTCACATAACAGTTCATTCGCCGATTCAGGCTCAAGTCCATCATCATCAAGTTCTGTTGGTTGGTTCATCGTTTTGGTAAGACGGTGCTAGGGTCGATAGGTTTGCCATTATTGCGCACCTCGAAGTGTAATTTAACCGTCTCCGATTCGGTATTCCCCATTTCAGCAATGCGTTGCCCCCGTGTGACAGCTTGTCCTTCCTTGACCAAGATTTTTTGGTTATGGGCGTAAGCGGTTAACAGATTGCCGTTATGTTTAAGAATCACCATATTGCCATAGCCACGTAAGCCATTACCGGCATACACCACTTTTCCATCATCCGCCGCATTGACCGCATCGCCTGCCTTACCTTCAATATCGATACCTTTATTAGCTCCTTCTTTAAAGGTACGGGCAACTTTCCCTGCGGCAGGCCAAGCCATTGGGGCGACAACGGGTTGAATACCCTGAGAAGGTTTGACAATGACAGGCTCAACAATCACTGGTGGGGTTTTGACAGGTTCAGTACGCGGAGGACGTACCACCGGATTAGGGTCAACACGAACGGGAGGGCGTGGCACTTGCCCAGTACTAGGAGTCCCGGTACTAGGAGTATTAGGAACTTTTAATTCCTGCCCCTCATAAATAACATTGATATTTTCTAGATTATTGAGAGTCGCAATATCCCGATAGTTTGTACCCAATGCACGCGCAATCCCATACAGGGTATCACCACTCTTCACCACATAATAACCCGGACGATCAAGCGGCAAAACCCTAGGGGATGCAGGCGGGGTATAGGAGGTATTTGTTGTAGCACCGGTTGTATTAGTGCTTGAGGGATAGTTCGTTGTGGAAGGACGTATTGGTTTGTTATTGCCACTGTTGCGATCAAACACAGGGGCGGTCGATGTAGTACTGCACGCAACAAGCTGCGATAGTACAGAGGCGGCAAGGACTAGGCGGATCATTCTGTTCCCGCAAGTAAAGGCACAAAACGTACAGCCTCAGCACGAGTTTCAATAATCCCGGCTGGGGTCTGCTCGAAAATTCGCAAATACTGCTCTCCGCCAGACAAGCCAATCGGCAATACCAACCGTCCACCGAGTGCAAGTTGTTGCAGTAGGGAAGGAGGAACAGTCAATGTAGCTGCCGCAACAATGATGCTATCAAAGGGGGCAGCCTCTGGTAGCCCTTGTTGTCCATCAGCATGTTTAAGGCGAACATGAAACATTTTTAACTGGCGTAAGTGCACTTTTGCTTTTTCTAGCAACGCAGAAATACGCTCAATCGAATACACATCTCGACTTAATTGCCCTAATACTGCCGCTTGATAACCACAGCCAGTCCCAATCTCTAAGGTTTTACCTAATCCAGAACGGCCTTGCAGCAATAACTGAATCATATTGGCAACACTATAAGGTTGAGAAATTGTCTGGGAAAAACCAAGTGGCAATGCAGTATCTTCATATGCCCGTGATGCCAATGCCTCCTCAACGAAAATATGTCGAGGCACACTTGCCATCGCACTTAACACGGCTTGGTTATAAATGCCTTTTTCGCGCAAACGATCCACCATGCGCAAACGTGTGCGCGGTGAGGTCATACCAATACCAGTTAAGACAGGGCCATTCATAATTGCAGAAGACCACGCATAACATCCATCTCTGCATTGTGTGTCAGGTCAATTTGCAATGGAGTGATGGAAACAAAACCGTTAGCCACGGCATAAAAATCAGTTCCTGCACCAGCATCTTGAGCTGCCCCTGCGGCACCAACCCAGTACACCACTTCACCACGCGGGGTAGTGCTTTTGATGACAGGTTCAGCTTTATGCCGCTTGCCCAAGCGAGTAATTTGCCAACCACGCAATTCTGCATAAGGCAAATCAGGAACGTTCACATTTAATAACAAGGGGCGACACACCCCTTGTTGCACCAACTTCGTTACCAGCTCGGTTGCCACCCGCGCTGCTGTGGCAAAGTGCTGATAATGCGTACCTACCAACGAGACTGCAATGGCGGGTACGCCAAGTAAATACCCTTCTGTTGCCGCAGCAACCGTGCCGGAATAAATGGTGTCGTCCCCCATATTCGCGCCACGATTCACGCCTGAAACTACCATATCTGGCAATGGGTCAAGCATACCCGTTACCGCCAAATGCACACAATCGGTTGGTGTACCGTTGACATAGTAGTAACCGCTATTGGCGGCCTGTTTGAGGGAGAGGGGGCGATCCAGCGTCAAAGAATTACTCGCCCCACTCCGGTCACATTCAGGCGCGACGACAACCGTTTCTGCGATCTCACCCAATTGGCTTTGCAGTGCCGCAAGACCAGGGGCGAAATAACCGTCGTCGTTACTGAGCAAAATACGCATCAAGAACAGCCTTAGACAGCTAAGTCGTTCAACGAACCACCATTAGCTTCCCACTCTTGTACCCAGCGGGGAGTACGACCACGGCCCGTCCATTGCAATTCAGGATTTTGTGGATGACGGTATTTCACAGCCACTGTACCGGGGCTCTTACGCACTTTTTGCGCTTTCAGCTCAACTAATTCCTCTAAGCTGAAACCATGCCCTTGCGCAATGTTGCGCAACTCTTGCAAAACTTTAATTCGACCGCTTTCTTCACGACGCTTGATTTCAGCGGGCAATTTTTTTTGCAATTCATAAAGTTCGGGAAGAGAGAGATTTGAAATGTCCATGTTGAACCTCTGTTTGTCAAAGGCCTTCATTTTAATTCGTAAAATTTCTCTGGCAAGCTTTTTATAAAAAAGAGCCAGAATTATTTGATAATCCCGGCTCTTTTTAGTTGATGCAATGCAAAATAAACTAGCGAATTTATTTGATTTTATCTATTTTTACTTCTTTGTTATCTCTTTGTTATTCTCCTAACAAAGTGACACAATGATTAGCAATCATCCATTCCTCATTTGTAGGAATAACCATAATATCGACTCTGCTTTCTGCCTCGCTAATTCGTAGAGCGTGTGCTTGATTAAGTTCCTCATTAAAAGATAAACCTAACCAAGTCAAAGCCTTACAAACCTGTGCGCGTATTGGGGCAGCATGTTCACCAATACCCCCGGTAAACACTAGGGCATCAACGCCACCTAATGCGGCTGCCAATGAGCCGATTTCACGAATTAAGCGATAACAAAAGAGGTCAACTGCCAATTTGGCATCCGGGTGGTCGCTTGCGAGCAAGGTACGCATATCCTGCGAAATGCCAGAAATACCGAGCAGGCCAGATTCCTTATACAAAATCCGATTAACTTCTTTTACCGACAAGCCTTCTTGCTCCAGCAAATGCAGTACCACACCAGGGTCTAACGCGCCACAGCGTGTGCCCATAATCAGGCCATCAATCGTTGAAAAACCAAGGGTTGTCGCCACGCATTGCCGCGCCTGTAAAGCTGCCATACTCGCGCCATTACCAAGGTGCGCAACGATAACTCGACCATCGGCACGCGGCGATAACTTCGGCAATTCGGTCGCAATGTATTCATACGACAGACCATGAAAACCATAGCGTTTAATGCCCCGTTCGCTCAAAGCCTTAGGTAATCCAAACCGCTGCGCAATCTCCGGCTGTGTGCGATGAAACGCTGTGTCAAAACAGGCAATTTGCGGCACATCTGGCAGTAATTGCTGCAAGGCATGAATCCCCGCAAGATTATGTGGCTGATGCAAAGGGGCAAGAGGAATTAAGGCTTCAAGCTGTTTAATGCTTTGTGCATCAAGGCGCGTTGGGGCAGAAAAATGTTCGCCGCCATGTACCACGCGATGTCCAACCGCCAGTAATTTAAGCCCTTGAATTTGCGCGAGTAACCACGACAAAAGCTGGTCAAACGCCACACTATGTTGTGCGCCACTGGCTAATTCTTGCGCGGTTAATACCTGACCGCCAGCATCTTTTGCCCGCAAACGCACTTCTGCCGTACCTAAACCATCAATTTGCCCAACAATGCTGGGTGTTTTGCTTAATTCAGGCTTTAACTCAACTTGCTGATTTTCTAGGCGAAAGAGCGCAAATTTAATGGAAGACGAGCCAGCATTTATGGTTAAAACAGCGGTACTCATGCGGCTGTTCCCCCGGGTTTTTGCCGTTTTGCATGTGCCATCAACGCCGCCACCGCACAGGAAGCGATACGGGTTTCGGCACTATCGGCACGCGAGGTGAGGATAATCGGAGCCGATGCACCAAGTACCACGCCAGCGGTTAACGCCCCTGCTAAATATTCCAATTGTTTAGCGAGCATATTGCCAGAAACAAGGTCTGGCACAACTAAAATCTCAGCTTCACCCGCCACCAGCGATTTAATACCCTTGGTCTTCGCCGCTTCTATCGAAACAGCATTATCAAACGCCAATGGGCCATCTAGCACGCCACCTTTGATCTGTCCACGATCTGCCATTTTGCATAATGCAGCAGCATCTAAAGTAGATTGAATCTTGGGGTTAATCGTTTCAACTGCCGAGAGAATAGCAACTTTGGGGACAGCAATTCCTAATACTTGGGCTAAATCAATCGCATTTTGCACAATATCGGCTTTCACTTCTAAATCTGGCTCGATATTGATCGCGGCATCGGTAATTAACAAAGGCCGATGATAGGTTGGCACATGCATCACAAAGACATGGCTAATCCGGCGTGCCGTGCGTAAACCAGAGGCACGAGCAATGACTTCGCTCATTAATTCGTCGGTATGCAAACTGCCCTTCATTAAAGCTTCGGCATCCCCTGTACGCACCAAGGTCACGGCCATCGCGGCGGCTTCATGGCTATGGCGTACATTAACGAGGCGAATCCCATGTAAATCAATGGCAAACTCTTCGGCAACCGCCCGAATTTTGCTTTCTGGGCCAATCAATATTGGCTCAATAATGCCGTGTTGGAAGGCCATCACGGGGCCTTTTAATGATTCCTTATCGCACGGATGTGCCACGGCGGTAGGAATTGGCTCAAGGCCATCGACCCGTGCTAACAAATGCTCGTAATGTTCCTCGCGCTTAAAAATCCCGATCTCTGCGGCTTCAGGGGCATCAGTACCCATCGTTTCGCGTGTTAACTCTGTCATTTTTTGCTCCCTATAATAGCGAATAATGTAGTTTACCCAAGGATGTGATAGCCACCATCAATATGAATGGTGCTGCCGGTAATGCTTTTCGCCACATCACTGACTAAGTACGCGGACATCGCGCCAATATCTTCAATCGAAGCAAGGGTATGCAAGGGAGCTTTCTCCACCGCATCTTCCATTAATTGGTCAAAGCCTTTAATCCCAGACGCGGCACGGGTAGCCAATGGGCCAGGTGAAACGGCATGGACACGAATCCCTTTTTGTCCCAGCTCTGCTGCCAAATAACGGGCGGAGGCTTGCAAAGCCGCTTTGACTGGCCCCATGATGCCGTAGTTAGCAATTACTTCGTCAGCTCCCATGTAACTCATGGTAAGTAAGCAACCTCCCTCTGCCATTAAAGGCTCGGCTAACTTCGCCATGCGCACAAAGGAATGGCAAGAAATATCCATGGCGCGTAAAAAGCCTTCGCGACTGGAATCAACAACTCGCCCATGTAAGTCATCTTTGGGGGCAAAAGCAATGGAATGCAACACGAAATCTAATTTGCCCCATTTTTCTTGAATCGCGGCAAATACAGCCGCCATTTGTGCATCATCTTCAACATCTAAAGGCAGGACTAAATCTGCCCCCACCATATTGGCTAATGGGCGCACATGCGGCTCAGCTTTGGCATTTAAATACGTTACCGCTAAGTCTGCGCCACATAAGGCAAACGCTTTGGCACAACCAAAGGCAATACTTTGATTATTGGCAATGCCAACCACTAAGCCTTTTTTTCCATTCAGATTAAACATGCTGTTTTCCTTTCAATGAGGTAGGTTCAAATTTTTAACTTCGGTGAAAGTATAGATTGCTGCAACGCAGCATTCAATGGAAAATTTATCGCAGAAAAGTAACAAAATAATGAATTAGTTAATATTTAACGAATTACTTCTTAAATATAAAAAGAACAATTTGGAAAAATATAATAAAAACAAACAAACCCCTCGTTTTCTCGTGCTGGCTGATTTGTAAAAAAGTCTATTTGACAAAGTAGAATTTTTTGTGAAACACTGAAAAAGCCTTGTGGATAGACCACAAAGTTTCAATTCACCTTGAGGGGTTCTCAATGGTTAATCAATTTGATGTGCTGACCTTTATTGGTCGCTTCCAGCCTTTTCATCACGGGCATTTTGCCGTTTTACAACGCGCACTACGTTTAGCCAATAATGTCGTTGTTGTTTTAGGGTCAGCCAAACGCGCCCGCAACATCAAAAATCCGTGGACGGTCGCGGAACGGCAAGTGATGATCTCCGCCTGTTTTCCCAATGAAGTTGCTGCTGGACGCTTGCGTTTTACCTCGGTGGTCGACCGGGTATATAACGATCAGCAATGGGCTGCCGACGTGCAAACGGCGGTGCTAAGCAGCGTGAGTGATGTGGCTGGGGTAAGCAAGGACACGGCAAAAATTGGCTTAATCGGACATGAGAAAGATGATAGCTCTTTCTATCTGAATCTGTTTCCGCAATGGCAACGCTTGGATGTTGCCAATATTGCCGGGTTATCCGCCACGGAAATTCGCCGTTATTTGCTTGATCCTGAGTTTCCTGAAAGTGGAAATGGGCGGCAAATGCTCTTGCAATCGGCCTTACCCGCGCCTGTTTTCGATTTCTTACAAGCCTTCCGCGCCGCGCCTTACTTCGCGCCCTTGCAAGCCGAATATGCCTTTATCCAACAATATCAAGCGCAATTTGCGGGTTTGAAATATCCCCCGATTTTTCAAACGGTAGATGCAGTGGTGGTGCAAGCCGGACATTTGTTACTGGTGCAACGCAAAGCCATGCCTGGCGCAGGCTTATGGGCGTTGCCCGGTGGTTTCTTAAACGTCAATGAACGCTTAGTTGATGCTTGCCTACGCGAGTTACGCGAAGAAACCCGCCTCAAAGTGCCGTTGCCAGTGTTAAAGGGGGGCATTAAAGCCAATCGCCGCTATGACGATCCAGACCGCAGTTAGCGTGGGCGCACCATTACCGATGCTTTTCTGATTCAACTTGAGCCCAGCGAGCAAGGTCTTGCTCCGGTCAAAGGCGGTGACGATGCCGCGAAAGCCCGTTGGTTTCCTTTGGCAGAAGTCTTGGAAATGGATGAGCAAATGTTTGAAGACCACCTCGACATCATCCGTTACTTTATTGGTTTGTTGTAAACCAAGCATCCTATTTGGTCTATTCTACAATTAACCAAGCCACACATTGCCTATTAGCCAGTTTTTAATTTGGTCTTAATTTCTGGTCTTAATGTTCCTATTTTTTCCCCTGCTGGGATAGACCCGGCAGATGTCTGAGTCACCCTAAGTCCATTTGACTTAACTTATAGGAGGGTTTCCTATCATGAACGGCCTCAACAATCTTTTGCTCAACACCGATTCCTACAAAGCCTCGCACTTTGTGCAATATCCCCCCGGCAGTGATGGCATGTTTTCCTACATTGAATCGCGGGGTGGGGCGTATGACCGCACGGTGTTTTTTGGTTTGCAAATCATCCTCAAAGAATATCTGGCGCAACCGATTACCCGCGCCATGATCGACGAAGCCGAAAGCTTCTTCCGCGCCCACGGTGAGCCATTTGACCGCGCGGGCTGGGAATATATTGTCGAGACTTACCAAGGCTTTTTGCCGATTCGTATCAACGCCGTGCCTGAAGGCAGCATCGTCCCCGGTAAAAACGTGTTGTGCACCATCGAATGCACCGATCCCCGCGTCTTTTGGTGCGCCAGTTATATCGAGCCTTTGTTGTTGCGCGTGTGGTATCCGATTACCGTGGCGACGCAATCTTGGTCAATCAAGCAACTGATCCGCCGCTTTTTAGAACGCACCAGCGACGACCCCGCCGCGCAGTTGCCCTTTAAGTTGCACGATTTCGGCGCACGGGGTGTTTCGAGTGCCGAATCGGCCGCGATTGGCGGTTGTGCGCACTTAGTTAACTTTATGGGGTCGGATACCGTGCTCGGCGTGCTCGCCGCCAAACGCTATTACGGCGAGGCAATGGCAGCGTATTCAATTCCTGCCGCCGAACACAGCACCATTACCAGTTGGCAAAAAGGCGGCGAGGCCGAAGCCTATCGCAATATGCTGCGGCAATTTGGGCAAAAAGGCGCGTTATTTGCCGTGGTCTCGGACTCTTACGACATTTTTAATGCCTGCGATAAATTGTGGGGGCAAGAGCTAAAAAG
>CAZOBT010000030.1:0-14559 GCA_964578025.1 uncultured Rhodocyclaceae bacterium
AGAGCCTAGCGATAGCGAAAAGAAGAGGAAAGTATGAGTTTTGCTGACAACATTGCGTCTTTACGCCGCTTAAATCGTATTCCGGCAGAAATCGACCATTTAGCCTTGTGGTCAGCCTTGTTGTTGTTGGCGATGGGTTTGGTCATGGTGTTTTCCTCCTCAGTTGCTACCGCTGAGGGCAGTAAATCCACCAGTTTCCAAGCTCACTATTACTTAATCCGCCATCTGTCGTTTCTGGGAATTGGCTTAGTTGCCGCCTTGTTTACCTTTCAATTCCCTTTAAGTTTTTGGCAAAAATGGGCACCACGTTTGTTTGTGCTAGGGATGGTATTACTGGTCTTAGTATTTCTACCCGCTCCGATTGGCAAAATGGTGAATGGGGCGCGGCGTTGGATCAATTTGCAGTTCTTTAATCTGCAACCCTCTGAATTAATGAAGTTATTTGTGATTTTGTACACGGCGGATTACACCGTGCGCAAAATCGCTGTGATGCACGATCTTAAGAAAGTCTTATTGCCGATGGCAACAGCGATCGCCGTGGTGGGGGTATTGCTGCTGCTTGAGCCAGATTATGGTTCGTTGGTGGTGATTGTTGGCATTGTCATGGGGATGTTGTTTTTGGCGGGGATTAACCTGCGGGTTTTTGTCCTTGTTTTTTTGGTTGCCAGTATCTTTCTGGGTCTGTTTGCGTTTTCCTCCCCATATCGCCGCGAACGTTTATTGAGTTTTAGCGACCCGTGGAATGACCCGTTTGGTAGTGGCTATCAGTTATCCCATGCCCTAATTGCTTTTGGGCGTGGTGAATTTTTTGGGGTGGGCTTGGGGGCGAGTGTCGAAAAATTATTCTATCTACCCGAAGCGCATACTGACTTTATTCTTGCGGTGATTGCCGAAGAGCTTGGCTTTTTTGGGGTCTTGATCGTTATTGCCCTGTTTATTTTGTTGATCCAACGTGCCTTCGTCATTGGGCGTGAAGCCGTGCGCCTTGATCGCCCTTATCCAGCGTTAGTGGCAATGGGGATTGGAACGTGGCTAGGGATTCAAACCATCATCAATATGGCGGTGAACATGGGCTGGTTTCCAACAAAAGGGTTGACCTTACCGCTGATGAGTTATGGTGGTTCTAGTATTGTTGTTACCTGTGTGACCTTGGCGATTCTCTTACGCATTGATTGGGAAAACCGCCAAGTTATGCGGGGTAAACCCGTTTAGGCAAGATTTAGGCATTGCACAATTTTTTATGAATCACACAGATCAAACTACGCCGTCTCGTCCCACCTTGCTGGTCATGGCAGGGGGAACGGGGGGGCATATTTTCCCGGCCTTGGCAGTTGCCGATGTTTTACGCGATGCCGGGTGGGATGTTCTATGGTTAGGCAACCCCGACGGGATGGAAGCCCGTTTAGTCCCGCAACATGGCTATGCCATGCGTTGGCTCAATTTTGGAGCTTTACGTGGCAAGGGTATGTTGCGCAAATTGCTTTTACCGTGGAATTTATTAAAAGGCTTTGCGCAGGCGGTCAGTGTCTTGCGTGAGGTACGTCCTACGGTTGTCCTTGGAATGGGCGGCTATGTGACTTTTCCCGCTGGGATGATGGCGGCTTTGCTGGGCTATCCCTTGGTCATCCATGAGCAAAACTCCATTGCGGGCTTAGCCAACCGGGTCTTAGCCAAAGTCGCCAATCGGGTATTAACCGGTTTTCCTAACGCTTTACCAAACAGTGAATGGGTGGGTAATCCAGTGCGTGCCACGATTACGCAACAAGTTGACCCACAAACTCGCTTTGCGGGGCGTGAGGGCGCGTTACGTTTGTTGGTGGTTGGTGGCAGTTTAGGGGCGCAAGCCCTGAATGAAATCGTGCCGCAGGGGTTAGCACAGCTCCCGCTTAACGAACGCCCAATCGTTGTACATCAAGCGGGCGAGCGACATTTACACGCTTTGCAAGCTAACTATGCAAAAGCGGGGGTGGCAGCGGAATGTGTGGCGTTTATTGATGACATGGCAAGTAGTTATGCCAATGCCGATGTAGTCATTTGCCGTGCTGGAGCTTTAACCGTCGCAGAAGTGGCTTGCGTTGGTCTTCCTGCCTTGTTTATCCCATATCCTTTCGCTGTCGATGACCATCAAACCAGCAATGCGGCCTTTTTGGTCAAAGAAGGGGGGGCAGAGTGTGTTGCACAAAGTGAGCTTTCCCCAGCACATATTGTTAAACTTGTACGCCACAGCCGCCAGGAATTAGCGCGAATGGCGGCATTAGCGCGTCAACAAGCGAAGCCTGAAGCCAGCCAGCGTGTGGCGCAGGTGTGTCAAGAATTCCTTTTGTAATCTGTCAGATAGCTTCTCCCAGATTGCCTCCGTTCTGCATTTATTGAAAGTTTTTAGATCGTTTTAGTTTATGAAACATAAGGTTAAACATATTCATTTTGTTGGCATTGGCGGCTCTGGGATGAGTGGGATTGCCGAGGTTTTAGCTACCTTGGGCTTTACCGTGACCGGATCGGATTTGTCTACGACGGCAACTACCTCGCGTTTGGAAGGCCAAGGTATTCGGGTCTTTATTGGACATAATGCCAACAATATTGCTGGGGCAGAGGCGGTGGTGACATCAACCGCTGTGCGTAACGATAATCCCGAAGTCATTGCTGCCCGTGCCGCACAAGTCCCGATTGTGCCACGGGCGCAAATGCTGGCTGAATTGATGCGCCTAAAACAAGGGATTGCGATTGCGGGCACACATGGCAAAACGACCACCACCAGCCTTGTGGCCTCGATTCTTGCCGAAGGTGGCTTAGACCCCACCTTTGTGATTGGTGGGCGTTTGAATGCCGCCGGGGCAAATGCTCGCTTAGGCAGTGGTGAGTTTTTGGTCGCCGAAGCGGATGAATCTGATGCCTCGTTCTTGCTATTAAGCCCCGTGATTTCAGTCGTCACCAATATTGATGCCGATCACATGGATACCTATGGGCATGACTTTGCCCGCTTAAAGCAAGCCTTTATCGAATTCTTGCAACGCTTGCCCTTCTATGGCGTGGCGGTATTGTGCCAAGACGATCCCCATGTGCGCGAGATTTTGCCCTTTGTGTCTAAACAAGTCGTGCGCTATGGTTTAGCCCCGGATGCGAATGTTCGTGCCGAGAATGTTCGGGCGGATAACGGCAAAATGCACTTCGATTGTGTACGTGTCAATGGCAGCGAATCACGTTTGGCTATCACCTTAAATTTACCTGGTATTCATAACGTGTTAAACGCCTTAGCTGCAATTGCCGTGGCGACGGAATTGCAAGTGAGTGATGCAGCAATTGTCAAAGCCTTGGCAGAGTTTCATGGCGTGGGACGGCGTTTTCAACGTTATGGTGATGTGCCATGTACTAACCTCAATAATGGCGAAGGCACATTTACGGTGATTGATGATTATGGTCATCACCCCGTCGAAATGGCGGCTACCTTAGCGGCAGCACGCGGGGCATTCCCGGATCGTCGTTTAGTCTTGGCTTTCCAACCCCATCGTTACACCCGTACACGGGATTGTTTTGAAGACTTCGTGAAGGTGTTATCTACCACTGATGCTTTGTTGCTGGCAGATGTTTATGCCGCTGGCGAACCGCCGATTGTGGCGGCGGATGGTCGAGCATTAACTCGCGCCCTGCGGGTTGCTGGTAAAGTCGAGCCTTTATTTGTTGAAGATATTAACGAAATGCCCGAAACGATTCGCAACTTTGCCCAAGCGGGTGATGTGGTTTTGTGCATGGGGGCAGGTTCCATCGGGGGCGTTCCCGGTAAACTTGTTGTGTCCTAATTTTTACGAGTTCCATTAGCTAATCATGAGCCAGCTTTCCACTTCCGTCCCCTTACGTGGAACATGGGGCGAAAACGTCTCCCTTGCCCCCTATGTTTCTTGGCGTGCGGGTGGACGCGCAAAACGTACCTATGCTCCAGCTGACCTAGAAGATTTAGTGGCTTTAATGCGCAACCTGCCGCAAGAAGAACCTTTACTCATGGTGGGTTTAGGGAGCAACTTGCTGATCCGCGATGGTGGCTTTAATGGCACAGTCATTTTGTTGCATGGCAATGTGCGTGAGCTGCGTAACGATGGCCCGTGGGTCTATGCTGAAGCGGGTGCTGCTTCGCCCAAAGTCGCACATTTTGCGGTTGACCATGAACTGACTGGCGCAGAGTTTTTAGCTGGGATTCCTGGCACAATCGGTGGTGCATTAGCCATGAATGCGGGCTGTTATGGTGGCGAAACATGGAATATTGTGGAGCAAGTTGTCACCCTTGATCGCCGTGGACGTATGCACCTACGCGCCCCCAAAGATTATGACATCGGCTATCGCCATGTGGCCTTACGCAAGGCCAAGGAAGAAATCTTTTTGGCGGCTTGGTTCAAATTAGAACATGGGGATAAAAATGCGTCTAAGTTGCAGATTAAAGAATGGCAAGAACGCCGACTGCAAACCCAACCTCTACAGTTCCCCAATGCTGGGTCTGTCTTCCGTAACCCCCCTAATGATTATGCCGCACGCTTAATTGAAGAGGTGGGGTTAAAAGGGCATAAGATTGGTGGGGCGCAGGTCTCTGATAAACATGCTAATTTCATTATTAATTACGAAAATACCGCAACAGCCGCCGATATCGAAAATTTGATTCGTTATGTACAGCATATAGTAGAGCAACAACGTGGGATTAAGCTTATTCCTGAAGTCAAAATCGTGGGTGATAAGTTAGTTGACTAGCAAGTGCAATAAGCATTGGGCGGGTATTAACGTATAGCAAAAAATACGAAGGGCATAAAAATGAAACATGATTTTGGACGTGTTGCGGTTTTATTTGGTGGTACATCCGCCGAGCGTGAAGTTTCCTTAAAAAGTGGGCAAGGGGTCTTAGATGCCTTGCGTAGCCAAGGCGTTGATGCGCATCCCTTTGATCCAGCCACTGATGCCATCGATACGCTAAAGGGGTTTAATCGTGCATTTATTGCCTTACATGGGCGACATGGCGAAGATGGCACAATTCAGGGGGTTTTAGAGCTTTTGGGTATTCCTTATACCGGGCCAGGGATTATGGCTTCTGCCTTGGCGATGGATAAATGGCGTACCAAATTGCTATGGCAGGCGGCGGATTTGCCTGTGCCTGACTTTATGATGTTGCAGGCAGATAGTGATTTTGATGCTGTGGCAGCGCGTTTAGGTTTTCCTTTATTTGTGAAACCTGCCCGCGAAGGCTCTTCAATTGGTGTGACAAAAGTGCATGTCCGTGAAGAACTCGAAGCGGCTTACCAAGCTGCTGCCGAACATGATGCTTTGGTGATTGCGGAAGCGGCGATTCTGGGGGGGGAATATACGGTAGGGGTGATTGGCGATACTGTATTACCAATTGTCAAAATTGAACCTGCTACCGATTTCTATGATTACGAGGCCAAGTATTTGCGTGATGACACACGTTATCTTTGCCCCTGCGGCTTACCACCAGCCCAAGAAGCCGAAATTCAACGTCAAGCCCTTGCCGCCTTTCAAGCCATTGGAGCGCGTGGTTGGGGGCGTGTGGACTTCTTGATGGACAAGGACGGGCGGCATTATTTCCTTGAAATCAATACTGCACCAGGTATGACAGATCATTCACTTGTTCCAATGGCGGCAAAGGTGGCTGGAATGTCTTATCCTGAGCTAGTACTTAAGGTCTTGGCTTCTGCCAGTAACGATTAACTATGTGGCATCAACCGCGCACCCTCAATCTACTGTCGAGCCTATTGATCTTCTTTGGGGTCGTCGCCTTAGTATTTGCTTTAGCGGCATGGGCGTTACGTTTGCCTTTTCAGCCGATTCGATTGGTTATTCTGAGCAATACCTTGCAACAGGTGAAGGTCAGCGAGGTTGAATCCGCGTTAGATGGCAAGCTGGGTGATAACTTTTTCCGTCTTAATCCAGAGGAAATCCAGCTGGTTTTAGAACAGCTGCCTTGGGTGCGCCATGCTGATGTGCGTAAATTATGGCCTGCCCATTTGGAGGTGAGTATTGAAGAACATGTGCCTGCCGCCCTATGGGGTGAGAAGGGGGATCGTTTAGTCAATACGCATGGCGAGGTGTTTAATGCCGTGTTACCTAAAAAATACCCCAATACCTTGCCTCATTTTATTGGCTCTGACGGTAATTCTTTTCCGATGTTGGAGCGTTACAAAGAAATCAGCAAAAAGCTTGCGCCGTTGGGTTTAGCCCCGCAGCAACTTGTTTTGTCATCACGCTTAGCATGGCAAATACAACTTGAAGATGGCTTGCTGATTGATTTAGGGCGTGAACAAACAAAATCTCCAATATCGCAGCGTATTGATCGCTTTGTTGAGATTTATAAACCTTACATCATGAAGCGGGATTTACGTCCTCGGCGAGTTGATTTGCGTTACCTGAATGGTTTTGTGTTACAAATTCGTTAAATAGCTTCATACATCCCTAACAAGGGTATGCCCTAATTGGCAAAAATAGCAAAAGGCGAACGATGAACAAGGATAGTAAAGATTTAATTGTTGGTTTAGATATTGGTACATCAAAGATCGTCGCTTTGGTTGCTGAGCTTACGCCAGAGGGGCATTTAAAAGTTCTTGGTATGGGATCACAAGACTCTCGGGGCTTACGCAAAGGGGTTGTGGTCAACATTGAGGAAACCGTACAAACCATTTCGCGGGTTATCCATGAAGTTGAGCTGATGGCTGACTGCAAGGTACTGGAAGTGTACACTGGGATTGCAGGTAGCCACATTAAAAGCTTTAATTCCAATGGGATGGTGGCAATTAAAGAAAAAGAAGTCACGCCAACTGACATTGAACGAGTGGTTGAAACTGCACGCGCCATGCCTATCCCGGCGGATCAAGAGATTTTGCACATTTTGACGCAAGAATTTGTGATTGATGGACAAGATGGGATTCGTGAGCCAATTGGTATGAGTGGTATGCGTTTAGAGGTGCGGGCGCATATCGTGACAGGAGCAGTCTCTGCTGCACAAAATATCATTAAATGTGTACGTCGCTGTGGCTTAGAAGTTAACGATTTGATCTTACAGCCTTTGGCCTCTAGCTATGCGGTGCTATCCGAAGATGAAAAAGACTTAGGGGTCTGTTTGGTCGACATTGGTGGTGGAACAACCGATATCGCTGTGTGGACACAAGGGGCAATTCGTCATACTGCTGTCATTCCGATTGCCGGTGACCAAGTGACTAATGATATTGCAATGGCATTGCGAACTCCCACGCGAGAAGCTGAAGAGATTAAATGCAAGTATGGCTGTGCCTTGTCGCAATTGGCTGATCCCACCGAAGTCATTGAAGTGGCTGGGGTTGATGAACGACCAAGCCGTAAGCTATCACGGCGGGCGTTGGCAGATGTAATTCAGCCCCGTGTTGAGGAATTAATGGAGTTTGTGCATAGCGAACTACGTCGATCCGGTTTTGGAGACGTGCTATCCTCTGGGGTAGTGCTCACTGGGGGATCATCGGCAATGCCGGGCATGGTAGAGCTAGGCGAGGAAATATTTCACATGCCAGTTCGCTTAGGTGTGCCACGTTATGCAGGTGGTTTGTCTGATGTGGTGCAAAACCCACGCTTTTCTACCGCTTACGGATTACTTGTAGAAGCACATAAACAGCTAAAACGTGGTCAAAACATATTGCAAGAGCCGAAGAATGCTAAAGATGTATTTTCGCGTATGCGTTCTTGGTTTGAAAAGAATTTCTAAGATAAGTCATAAGCTCTCCTGCGGAGGACACTGTAATGTTTGAAATTATCGACAAGGAAGAAGAAACGCATACCGTCATCAAGGTGATTGGCGTTGGCGGTGCGGGGGGTAATGCGGTTGATCACATGATTAGCAATGGCATTACTGGCGTTGATTTTGTGGTTGCCAACACAGATGCCCAAGCCTTGAAGTTAAATTTGGCACCTAACAAAATTTCGTTGGGGGCAACAGGCTTAGGTGCTGGGGCAAAACCAGAGGCGGGTCGTCTGGCTGCTGAAGCACATCGTGATGATATTCGCACTATGTTAAAGGGTGCGCATATGGTGTTTATCACGGCAGGGATGGGTGGTGGTACAGGTACTGGTGCAGCTCCTATAGTGGCAAGTGTCGCCCGCGAAATGGGGTTACTCACTGTTGGTGTTGTAACGAAGCCTTTTATGTTTGAGGGCAACCGCCGTATTAAATCAGCAGAAGATGGGATTGCCGAATTCGCTAAGAATGTTGATTCCCTGATTGTCATTCTAAATGACAAACTGATGGAGGTTATTGGCGAAGATGCTGGCTTTGATGAGTGTTTTCAAGCCGCTGATGATGTTTTAAAACATGCGGTGGGCGGTATTGCCGAAATTATTACGCACCCCGGCTTAGTTAATGTCGACTTTGAAGATGTGCGTACGGTGATGAGTGAAATGGGGCGGGCAATGATGGGCTCAGCCATTTCTGCTGGTGTCGATCGT
Source organism: uncultured Rhodocyclaceae bacterium (assembly GCA_964578025.1). Lineage (GTDB taxonomy): Bacteria > Pseudomonadota > Gammaproteobacteria > Burkholderiales > Rhodocyclaceae > CAZOBT01. Next base: position 8,461 of record CAZOBT010000030.1, read on the forward strand.
GCTCGTTTGGCAGCGGAACAAGCTGTTGCATCACCATTACTGGAAGGTGTTGATCTCTCTGGGGCGCGTGGCGTGCTGGTAAATATTACAGCTAGCCGTAGCTTAAAAATGAAGGAAGTTACCGAGGTAATGAATACGGTACGTGCCTTTGCGGCTGAAGATGCTCACATCATTTTTGGTGCAGTATTTGATGAGAGTATGGCCGATGCGTTACGGGTTACTGTTGTTGCAACAGGCTTGGGTCATGTCCAAGCAGCGGCGGCAGTTGCCAAACGGCAAACACAAGGGCTGGAGGTTGTCAGCCAAAATCATGTCCAGGCGACAGGGACACATGATACGGTTTCTCCGCTACACAATGGCAGTCATGCCGACTTCAATCAAAAGGTTGAAATTCCGGCGGTTGTACGTAAGCAACGTGCTAGTAGCAATGTGACTGTTGAAGCCTTAACTAATGTTGGCGTTGATCGTTACGATATTCCGGCCTTCTTACGTAAGCAATCCGATTAAGGATATTTCTTGTTTCTTGTATCAACAGGCAAACGCGCCCTGCTGCTAACTTTTCAGTTGTCCCCATATGCTTTGTCAAAGAACAGTAAAAAATTTAATTAAAGCGTCTGGGGTCGGGCTGCATAGTGGCGGGCGTGTTACCTTGGTGTTGCGCCCAGCACCACCGGATACAGGTATCGTATTTCGACGGGTAGATTTACCCGAAGTCGTCGATATTCCAATTTCTGCGACGGGTGTTGGTGATACCCGGATGTGTTCTTGCTTAGAACAGGACAGTCCACAAGGGCGAGTTAAGGTTGGTACGGTTGAACATCTGATGTCAGCTTTAGCTGGATTAGGTATCGATAATGTATATATTGATATTGATGCCGCAGAAGTTCCGATTCTTGATGGCTCAGCGTCTCCCTTTGTATTCCTAATTCGCTCAGCAGGGATAGAGGAACAGAATGCCCCTAAACGCTTTATTCGAGTCACTTCGCCAATTGAAGTACATGATGGTGATAAGTGGGCGCGCTTTGAGCCATTAGATGGTTACCGTTTAACGTTCTCGATTGTTTTTAACCATCCAGCGATTGATAACTCAGCACAAGAGGTTTGTTTTGATTTTGCCGAGCAAGATTACACTCGTGAGATCGCCAGAGCCAGAACCTTTGGGTTTATGCAAGAAGTTGAGTGGCTACGTGAAAATGGGCTTGCTCTTGGCGGGGGGTTAGAAAATGCAATTGTTCTTGATGAGTATCGCGTATTAAACCCAGATGGTTTGCGTTATGCCGATGAGTTTGTGAAACACAAGATACTGGATGCGATTGGTGATTTATATCTTTTGGGACACCCTTTATTAGCAAGCTTTACGGCGCATAAATCAGGACATAAGCTAAACAATATGTTGGCACGAGAGCTATTGCAGCGTACGGATTGTTGGGAATTTGTTACGTTTGATGATCTACGGTCTGCGCCAGTTCCTATTGCGCGCTGGTTGGCACAAAGTGTGTTGGCTTAAAGTGTGTGGCTCAACCTTTGGCTCGTTTAAGTAGGTTTTGTAATGCTTTGCCAAGTTCGGAGTTCGCATTTACCGTTTCACAAGCTTGTTGAATCGCTTGTTCAGCCAAGGCAGAAATAGGCTTTACCTGCACTGATCGAGTGTGGTTTGGTATAGGAATTTGGGGTTGTACTTTGACTTCAAGCTCGTTAAACTGAAATTCTTGGTTAGACAACTCGCGCAATAAACGCTGGTGCATCTGACGCAGTTTACTTGCAACTGCTGCATTGTCAGCGTGAATAATTAAGACATTTGCCTTTAAATTGGCAATATGCGACTTGGTGCCAAGCGTGTCACCAACAATTTGTGTATAGCGTCGGTTTAGCCGCAACAGTAATTTGGCATGTGCCACAACACTTATCGCGCTATGTTGTTGGTTAAGAAGGTTTTCTATTGTTGAGTGCATAGGAGTACTGCCGTGCATGTTATTCTGGTATCGAATCGTTTGGCAACCACGCGAACGATTAATTTAGGTGTAAAGCATGTTGTTCTTGCCGTTGTACTATTGTTGAGTACGATTATCGGCGGGGCTTTTCTTGTTTCTTGGCTGACGAGCGAGTTTGGTCTTTCTGTAAGTGAGCAGTTAGGCAGTGTTGCAAAGGATCAAGAGAACACCAAATTACAAGGTGTGGTGCGTAATAACTTGCAAATGATGGCAACTCGCTTAGGTGAGTTACAAGCACAAGTATTAGAACTAGATAGTTTAGGTGAGCGTTTAAGCTCTTTGGCGGGAGTTAAACCGCCCACACCTAAAACAGAGCAAAAACTTCCTGTGGTTGGTAAGGGGGGGCCTTTGGTCTTAGACCGCCTGACAACCGAAAGTTTACAAGAAGAAATTGATCATCTGACTAAGGTAGTTGACGGTAGAACAAGCTATTTAGAGGCATTAGAGGATGTCTTAATGGAGCATCGGGTTCGTCAACGCTTGCTTCCCACCGCGATGCCTGTACCGGGAGCATCATTGGGTTCTGGTTTTGGTTATCGTTCTGACCCAATTTTAGGCATTCGTGCTCTGCATCAAGGGATGGATTTTAATGCACCTATGGGGTCACCTGTATTTGCGGCGGCGGCAGGTGTGGTAGTTGCGGCTGAATACCATCACGACTATGGGAATATGGTGGATGTCGACCATGGAGGTGAGTTAATTAGTCGTTATGCTCACCTTTCTGCAATTAAAGTTAGTCCCGGACAAATTGTACGAGCAGGGCAAGTTGTTGGTGCCTTGGGGAGTACGGGGCGTTCTACGGGACCACATTTACACTTTGAGGTTCGGATTAGTGGTGTGCCGCAAAATCCATCACGTTTCTTAGAGCAAGGGCGTAATCTTGCTCGGCGTTAGTGACAAAAGTATCAACTTATCACCATACCTTTAATACGCTTACCGCCGGAGCATTCCGGCGGTGCGTGCTAGAATGCTGGCCTTTGTCGTGACTACGCCCCTTGGCGTTTCAAAGTGATGATCTCCGGCCTACTTAAAAAAATCTTTGGCAGCCGCAATGATCGGCTGATCAAGCAATATTCCCAGATTGTTCGTCGTATTAACGATTTGGAATCCTCTCTTACTGGGCTTTCCGATGAAGCTCTTCGTGCCAAGACCGAGGAGTTCCGCCAGCGATACCAAAAAGGCGAATCCTTAGACGCACTTCTTCCTGAAGCATTTGCCGTGGTGCGCGAAGGTGGTAAGCGAGCATTGGGAATGCGTCACTTTGATGTTCAGCTGATTGGAGGCATGGTGCTGCATTTTGGCAAAATTGCTGAAATGCGTACCGGTGAAGGCAAAACCCTAGTTGCCACATTGCCTTCCTATCTAAACGCCATCTCTGGTAAAGGCGTACATGTAATTACGGTTAATGATTACCTCGCTAGCCGTGATGCCGAATGGATGGGGCGTTTACATCGTTTCTTAGGCTTGAGTGTTGGCGTGAATCTGTCGCAAATGGATCACGAAGCCAAGCAAGCCGCTTACGCCGCCGATATTACCTATGGCACAAATAACGAATTTGGCTTTGATTATTTGCGCGATAACATGGTGTATCAGCAAGAACAGCGTGTGCAACGTGGCTTGAACTTTGCCATTGTTGACGAAGTTGACTCCATCTTGATTGATGAAGCACGTACCCCGCTGATTATTTCTGGGCAAGCTGACGACCATACTGAAATGTATGTGCGCATGAATCAAGTCGTGCCACATTTGATCCGCTGCCAAGAAGAAGAGGGCGCGGGTGACTTTTGGGTGGACGAAAAGGCACATCAGGTGCATTTGACCGAAGAAGGTCATGAACATGCAGAGCAATTGCTGGAGCAAGCAGGCATGTTGGCTGATGGACGTAGCCTGTATGACTCAACCAATATCACCTTAATGCACCACCTTAATGCAGCATTACGGGCGCACAGCCTGTTTAATAAAGACCAGCATTATGTGGTGCAGAATGGTGAAATCATTATTGTTGATGAATTCACTGGGCGTTTAATGCCTGGTCGTCGCTGGTCAGACGGTTTACACCAAGCCGTAGAGGCGAAAGAAGGGGTAGGGATTCAGAACGAAAACCAAACCTTAGCGTCGATTACCTTCCAAAACTATTTCCGTATGTACGCCAAATTGGGTGGCATGACGGGGACAGCCGATACTGAGGCTTACGAATTCCACCAAATCTATAACCTAGAAACGGTTGTTATTCCGACGGCACGTCCTATGCAGCGTAAAGATGCCAACGATTTGGTCTACAAAACGGAGGCAGAAAAATACAACGCGATTCTGGCAGACATTCGGGATTGTCATCAACGCGGGCAGCCGGTACTGGTTGGTACGACCTCAATTGAAAACTCTGAGCTGCTTTCTGCGATGTTGCAGAAGGAAAAATTGCCCCACCAAGTGTTAAACGCCAAGCAACATGAGCGTGAAGCTGAAATCGTGGTGGAGGCAGGTCGTCCCGGGGTGATTACCATTGCTACTAACATGGCAGGTCGTGGTACTGACATCGTGTTAGGTGGTGGCATTGAAAAGCGTATCGCCGCCATTCGTGACGACGAAACCTTAAGCGAAGCGGAACGCAGCAGCAAAGTTGAAGCCTTGCGTAGCGAATGGAAAGTGCTGCATGAACAGGTCTTAGCGGCGGGTGGCTTGCATATCATTGGTTCAGAACGCCATGAGTCTCGTCGGATTGATAACCAGTTGCGTGGGCGGGCAGGTCGTCAAGGTGACCCTGGTTCTTCCCGCTTCTACTTGTCCTTAGACGATCAGTTGCTGCGCATTTTTGCGGGCGAGCGGTTGCGGATGATTATGGACAAGCTGAATATGCCCGAAGGTGAGGCGATTGAGCATGGCATGGTTACACGTTCCTTAGAGTCTGCACAACGTAAGGTTGAAGCGCGTAACTTTGATATTCGTAAGCAACTCTTGGAATACGACGATGTGGCTAACGATCAACGTAAAGTCATCTATGCCCAGCGTAATGAGCTGCTCGAAACCGACGATATTTCCGAAACCATTACTGCGATGCGTCATGGTGTTTTACAGGATGTGTTCCGTGCGTTTGTGCCAGTAGAATCGGTGGAAGAGCAATGGGATTTGGCGGGTTTGGAACGTGTGTTGCAAGAACAATATGCCTTAGCCTTGCCCATCCAAGCATGGGTAGCCGCTGAACCTAGCTTGGTGGATGAAGATATTGTTAAACGCATTATTGATGCGGCAGACGCTGCATATGCGGAAAAGTTGGCACAGGTTGATCATGCCATATTCCATCAGTTTGAACGCAATATCATGTTGCAAACGCTGGATACGCATTGGCGTGAGCACCTTGCTGCCTTGGATCATCTACGCCAAGGTATCCATCTGCGTAGTTTTGCGCAGAAGAATCCCAAGCAAGAATACAAACGTGAAGCCTTTGAACTGTTTGAATATTTGCTGGATAGCGTGCGCCAAGAAGTGACACGGATTCTGGTCAATGTACAAATTTCAGAACCTGAAGAGCTGGCAGAGGTTGCTCCTCCCGCCCATGTCGACAATGTGCAATATCACCATGCCAGCTATGAAGATGCGCTGAATGAAAATAAAGAAGCTGTCGTGCCAGAAAATATCACCACCACTGTACAAAATGGTCCAAAGGTTGGACGCAACGATCCATGTCCTTGTGGTAGTGGCAAGAAGTACAAGCAATGCCACGGCAAATTGTCTTAAACCAATAAAGGGATAACGATGCCAGTTAATTACACGACACCTGCGGCAGAAGCCTTATTCCCCGTTGCTGGGGTACGTTTAGGGGTAACGGCGGCGGAAATTCGCAAAAAAGAGCGTAAAGATTTGACCGTAATTGCCCTTGATGCAGGGGCGACGGTGGCTGGGGTGTTCACGCAAAACCGCTTTTGTGCCGCCCCCGTGCAAGTGTGTCGGCAACATCTTGCTGCTGAGCAAGGCATTCGCGCCCTCGTCATCAATACGGGGATCGCCAATGCAGGTACAGGTGAACCCGGGTTGGCAGCAGCGAATGCGACTTGTGCCGCGTTAGCCGAGCAGCTCGGGATCAACGCTACACAGGTTCTGCCTTTTTCCACGG
>CAZOBT010000031.1:0-14537 GCA_964578025.1 uncultured Rhodocyclaceae bacterium
GCCTCTTCCTACTCTCCCCCGACAGCGGCGCACAACCAGGAATGCGCGTGAAGTAAGCGGGTGAAGTAAGCCTGTTTGTTCAATCAGCCATCTACAAAATAAAACCCCACTACCGTTTGTGCACGGAGTGGGGTTTTGTCTTCTTTGTGTTAGCTTTTTAGGTCACAAAGCATTACAAACTTGTTGATAACGCAAGTTCTCTGCTTAGCGTTAATGGCGGCAGTTTTATCAATTTTTGGAGAGAGTGATGAACATAAGCTCGTTGGCTGTTTTCCGGGGTGGCTTAGTTAACTTTGGTATATTGAGTTTGCTTGCAGTAACACAAATTGCTCAGGCACATGGCACCGGTAGCACCTCAATTTCGGTGATTGCTCCATTGGGGAGTACAAGCGGTGCAACGATTACTATTGGGCAAACGCGAATACTCTCTAATCATGTACCCATGATGCAGCCGCAAGTAGTACAAGCCCCAGTAATGTATATCCCAGCTCCTCCACCTCAAATACAACAAAATCAAATAATTCAACATAGTAGCCAGCCCGTGATTGCGGTTGTTCCTCCTATCACACCTGTTGTGCCGAGCGCACAAGTTCAGGTTAATGCGACAAGGCATCAAATTGCTCCTGTTTTTGCTGCTCCACAAGCAACACGTATCTGGGAAGAAGGTCATTGGGTAATGGATGGTTATCAACAAATTTGGGTGCCTGGACGTTGGGTAAGCGTGACACCAAGCAATTACCGCTCTTCAGAACGTCATAACCGCCATGAACATCATCACCACCACGATCATGATCGTTATGACTCTCGCAATGCTTACTATCGTTAAGTCATATTGACTGTGGAGGGGCATTGAATGTTTAAGAAGTTATTTCGTGTGTTGCTCATGGCATTCATGCCTAAGTAATTTGTCGGCGTGTGTGGTCGCACCTCCTTCCGTTTCTATTGGCTTTCCACCTATTTTTGTTGGACACGGACATGGTGGAGGACATCGCCATTTTGCTGCTCCTCAGGGTTATGGTGGTGGGCGGTCTTGGCAGCGATATTAAAACTGCGCTATACTAGAAAGCTTTACCACCTTGCCCTACCGTAATCGCATGGCGGGGGGTATTTGCCAAAAGGAGTATTCATGCGCCATTACGAAATCGTATTCATCGTCCATCCGGATCAAAGCGAACAAGTTCCCGGTATGGTCGAACGTTATACCTCGATTGTTACCACCAAAGGTGGTGTGATTCACCGCTTGGAAGACTGGGGTCGTCGCCAACTGGCTTACCCTATCCAAAAAATTCACAAGGCTCACTACGTACTGATGAACATCGAGTGCTGTGGCGAAACCTTGGAAGAACTTGAGCATTCTTTCAAGTTCAACGATGCTGTGTTGCGTCACCTCACCATCAAGATGAAGGACGCTGTAACGACTCCTTCTCCTATGATGAAGGAAGAAAAGTCCAAGTCCCTCTTGGGTGGTGAAGCTGCTCCTGCTGGTGAAGAAGCTGCCGCTTAATTCACCATAGCAAGATAGCTTTTGTTTGTTGAATCCCTTAAACCAACTTGAGCTGCAAGCTTGCCTGATTGAACGTCAGGCCATGCGTCATACCCCTGCTGGAATTCCCGTTGTTGAAGCCTGTTTGCAACATGAATCACAACAAATAGAGGCTGGCAGTGTGCGTAAGGTGAATGTAGAGATTTCTGCAATTGCCTTGGGTGATGTCGCAAAATGGTTGCAAGCTGCCCCCGTGGGGGTTTTAGTTCAAGTAAAAGGGTTTCTTGCGGCGAAAAGCCGTAACAGCAAAATGCCAATCTTGCATATACAACAGATTGAATTTTTGGAAGGAAAGTAAAAATGGCTCGTTTCTTCAAGAAGAAAGACGACGACAAGAAAAAGAAGCGTGGTGGTAGTGGCTTGTTTAAGCGTCGCAAGTTCTGCCGCTTCACCGCTGAAAAAGTAGTTGAAATTGACTACAAAGACATCGATGTATTAAAAGACTACATCGCTGAAAATGCTAAGATCATCCCCGCTCGTTTGACTGGTACTAAAGCTGGCTATCAACGTCAGTTGTCTTCCGCTGTTAAACGCGCTCGCTTCTTGGCTTTGTTGCCTTACACCGATAACCACGCTTAATCAGGAGAAATCACTATGCAAATTATTCTTCTGGACAAGGTTGTTAACCTCGGTAACTTGGGTGATGTGGTTAAGGTCAAAGATGGTTACGCACGTAACTTCCTGATCCCCCAAGGCAAAGCAAAACGTGCTACGCCTGCTGCATTGGCTGACTTTGAAGTTCGCCGCGCTGAATTGGAAAAAGCACAAGCCGATCGTTTGGCGGCTGCTCAAGCGGCGGCTGCCCAAATCGAAGGCTTGGCAGTGCAAGTTGCACGCAAGGCTGGTATCGACGGTCGTTTGTTTGGTTCTGTAACTAACCACGATGTGGCTGATGCGTTAGTAGCGGCTGGTCATGCGGTTGATAAGGCATCTATCCGTATGCCTGCTGGCCCATTAAAGGCAATTGGCGAATTCCCCTTGGAAGTTGCTTTGCACACCGACGTAATTGCTACTGTTGTGGTGCAAGTTGTAGCCGAATAATATCGCCTACATCGTTGTCGAAAGCCCTGCATAATGCAGGGCTTTTTTCTTTTGCAACATCCTGTTTTTTCTTGGCTAGATAATCATGAACGAACGTAGTCCCCGTACTCCGGCGCAAGGCGCGATCAAAGATTCTTCCTTAGCGGAATTGCGCGTTCCTCCTCACTCCCTAGAAGCAGAACAATCGGTGCTTGGTGGTTTGTTATTAGATAACCAAGCGTGGGATCGCATTGGGGACATGGTAGCCGATCATGATTTTTACCGAGATGAACATCGTCGTATCTATCGCCACATTCGCAAACTATTAGAATTTGGTAAGCCTGCTGACGTAGTTACCGTAGCAGAAGCTTTGGATGCGGCGGGGGAGTCAGAGCATACCGGGGGGTTGGCCTACCTTGGGCAATTAGCAGCGAATACACCGTCTGCCGCCAATATTCGCCGTTACGCCGAGATTGTGCGTGAGCGTTCAATTTTGCGCCGCCTCGTTGCCACAGCGGATGAAATTGGAGCAAGTGCCTTAAGTCCCTTAGGGCGAGATGCAAAAACCTTGTTAGATGAAGCGGAAGCTAAAATTTTTGCCATTGCTGAAGCGGGTAGTCGCCATACCGAAGGTTTTTTGCACATTAACCCCTTGCTCACACAGGTTGTTGAAAAAATTCAAGAACTACACGACCGCGATAATCCGTCTGATATTACAGGCGTACCAACGGGTTTTCTTGATCTTGATGAAAAAACCTCTGGCTTACAACCTGGTGACCTGATCATTGTGGCAGGCCGCCCGTCAATGGGTAAAACAGCCTTTGCGTTAAATATTGCAGAAAATGTTGCGGTTGATACAGGTTTGCCCGTTGCCGTATTTTCAATGGAAATGGGTGGCTCACAATTAGCGATGCGGATGTTGGCTTCAATTGGGCGTTTAGATTCGCATCGTGTGCGGACTGGTCGTCTAACCGATGATGATTGGTCTCGTCTATCCAGCGCCTTGGGTAAGTTGCATGAAGCCCCAATTTTTATTGATGAATCGGGTGGTTTAAACCCCGTAGATTTGCGAGCGCGGGCGCGGCGTTTACATCGGCAATGTGGGCAACTTGGTCTGATCGTAATTGACTATATTCAGCTCATGGTTTCAGCACGGCAGAATGAAAATCGCGCAACTGAAATATCAGAAATATCACGTGCAATCAAATCGTTAGCTAAAGAACTGCAAGTGCCAATTATTGCTTTGTCACAGCTGTCGCGTAAGGTCGAAGAGCGTAATGATAAACGCCCGATGATGTCTGATTTGCGAGAGTCAGGAGCAATTGAACAGGATGCTGACGTAATTATGATGCTCTATCGTGAGGAGTACTACAAGCCAGATACCGAAGATAAAGGCGTGGCGGAATGCATCATTGGCAAACAACGGAATGGCCCAACTGGCACAGTACGTTTAGCATTTTTGGGTGAATATACACGTTTCGAAAATTTAGCAAATAAACAATATTCAAGCGATTATTAAATATATATTGATTTATTACCAAATTTACAAAAATCATAATATAATGTGAGTGGCGCAAAATATTTATACAAGTGTTTACTTTTATAAAAAAAGATGTAAAATGAACTCATCGACAAATTTAAAAAGAAGGTAACCAAAATGCGCGTTTATCAAATTGCTGCCGCTAGCTTGTTAGTTTTGTTAAGTAGCGTTGCTTCTGCTGCTCCCGCTCCAACATCTAACATTTCTTGCAATGCTCCTTCTCTGCAAATGGATGTTCCTTCTGTTCAAGCAGAATCCAATCGTAAGACTGCAAAGAGTGGAGTTCCAACGGGTCGTGATGTGTCTTTGTCTTCTGAAAAGAGCCAAAGCGATGACATGAAAACCTTCTTGTACCTGCAAGGTTTGGTTCGCTCCAATAACTAATTGCTGTAAAGAATTTCGCTGGCAGCAGTTATTGTCGAGGCTGCTGCCAGTCGTTTTATTCCCCAGAAGGGCATCCAAATTTGGATGCCCTTTTCGCTTTCATGTTTCGTTTTTGCCTGTTCTAAGCTTTCTTTCATTGTTACAAACCTCGTTTTCGTAACATCTTTTCGCGTGAGGTGTAACACGCTACTATCCTCAATACCTTTAACGTCTTAGGTAAATGTTGTACAGGAGGAGTGCGATCATGACCACGCTTTCGGTAACAGAAAAACAAGCGATTGATGCATGGTGGCGGGCTGCCAATTATTTATCGGTCGGGCAAATTTATCTTTTAGATAACCCTTTATTGCACAAGCCACTAGAGCTTGCCCATGTTAAGCCACGTTTGCTCGGGCATTGGGGCACAACCCCCGGCCTAAATTTCATTTATGCCCATATGAATCGGGCAATTTTGCGGCATCAACTGAATGTAATTTATCTTGCTGGCCCTGGGCATGGTGGCCCTGCTTTAGTGGCGAATACTTGGCTGGAAGGCAGTTACTCAGAAATCTACCCGGATGTCAGTCAAGATTTAGCAGGAATGAAACGCTTATTCCGCCAATTCTCGTTCCCCGGTGGTATCCCTAGTCATGTTGCACCGGAAACCCCCGGATCAATTCATGAAGGTGGGGAATTAGGCTATGTGATTTCCCATGCTTTTGGCGCGGTGTTTGATAATCCTGACTTAATTGCTTGTTGTGTCATTGGCGATGGCGAGGCAGAAACAGGCCCATTAGCGGCAGCGTGGCATTCCAATAAATTTTTAAGCCCAATCACCGATGGCGCAGTGTTGCCAATTTTACATTTGAATGGCTACAAAATTGCTAATCCAACAATTTTGGCGCGGATTCCACCAGAGGAGCTTACGGCGTTATTACGGGGTTATGGCTATACGCCGTATTTTGTGGAAGGTCATGATCCTGAAGTGTTACATGAGGTCATGGCGACGGCCTTAGACGCTGCGATTCAGCAAATTCAAGCTATCCAAAAAACTGCTAGAGCGCAGGCAAGCAATCAAAGCAATCCAACAATGACACGCCCTACTTGGCCGATGCTTGTATTGCGTACCCCCAAAGGCTGGACAGGGCCTGCGAGCGTTGATGGGAAAAAGACCGAAGATTATTGGCGGTCGCACCAAGTACCGTTAGCCGAATTAGCCAGTAAGCCGGGACATCTACAATTATTAGAAGACTGGCTACGCTCCTATCGTCCAGAGGAATTGTTTGATGCAGCAGGCTGCCCTCGCTTTGATGTGTTAGCTCCCGCCCCGCAAGGACAACAACGCATGGGAATGAATCCACAGAGCAATGGCGGGGCGGTTTTAAAAGCCTTGCGCCTGCCGGATTTCCGCGACTACTTTTTAGCGGTGGACACATCAGGAGCAGTTGAGGCCGAAGCTACGCGGCAAATGGGCAAATATCTACGCGATGTGATACGTAAAAATCCAACTAACTTCCGTCTCTTTGGCCCCGATGAAACTGCATCGAATCGTTTGGATGCTGCCTTTGAAGTCAGCGAACGCGTATGGCTTGCTGAACGTAAGCCAGAAGACGAACACCTTGCCCCGACCGGGCGGGTTATGGAGATTCTTTCGGAACACACCTGCCAAGGCTGGTTAGAAGGCTATTTGCTAACTGGGCGACATGGCTTCTTCTCTTGTTATGAAGCCTTTATCCATCTGGTGGATTCGATGTTTAACCAGCACGCGAAATGGCTAAAAACTACCAGTAAAGAAATCCCGTGGCGACGACCGATTGCCTCGTTAAATTACTTACTCACTAGCCATGTGTGGCGACAAGACCATAATGGTTTCTCGCATCAAGACCCCGGTTTTATTGATCATGTCGTCAATAAAAAAGCTGAGATTATTCGCGTTTATTTACCACCCGATGCCAATACCTTGCTGGCGATTACAGATCAGTGTTTACGCAGCCGTAACCGGGTCAATGTGATTGTCGCAGGTAAACAAATGGCTCCACAGTGGTTGGATGCCGCCGCCGCAGAACAACATGCCAATACGGGAATTGGCATTTGGGCTTGGGCAAGTAACGATCAAGGCAGTGAGCCGGATGTCGTTTTGGCGTGTTGTGGCGATGTACCAACCTTAGAAACCTTAGCCGCTGTACAACTGCTGCGAGAGCTTGTGCCAGAACTCAAAATTCGCGTGGTCAACGTCTTGAATTTAATGACCTTGCAACCCCCCGAGGAGCACCCGGATGGCTTGAGTAATCGCGTTTTCGATAGTTTATTCACCACGAATAAGCCGATTATTTTTGCCTACCACGGCTACCCGTGGCTGATTCACCGCCTCAGCTATCGCCGCACCAATCATGCCAACTTACATGTGCGTGGTTATAAAGAGGAAGGGACGACGACCACACCATTTGATATGGTAGTGATGAATGACTTAGATCGTTTTCATTTGGTGATTGATGTTGCCGAGCGTGTCCCAATGTTAGCCACCCGTTCCGCCTATATCCGCCAAGCGATGCAAGCCAAATTATTGGCACATCGGCATTACATTCGCCAATACGGTGAAGACATGCCAGAGATTCGCAATTGGCGGTGGAGAAAACTGGATGAGTGAAAACAGGGGAATAACAGCGGGTGGCTTACAGCAAAAAAACCGTCGCAAGACCAAGGAAGATGAGGAAGCCGCCGGAGTCAGTGATGGCGGTAATCAACACCGAGGAGCCGAGGGCGGGGTCGGCTCCAAATTTGAGGCGGAGTAAGGGAATTGAGACCCCAGCAATCGCGGCGAGGAGCAAATTCAGCGTCATTGCCCCGGTCATGACGAGGCCAAGCGAGGCATTGCCATACAACCACCATGCCAACACCCCCAGCAGGCCACCCCATAACAAACCGTTGATACAGGCAACCCCGATTTCTTTGCGTAATAAGCGACGGATGGCATCGGCTTGGACTTGCCCCATCGCAATCGCCCGCACAATCATGATGATGGTCTGATTGCCCGAGTTGCCACCAATGCCTGCCACAATTGGCATTAAGGCAGCGAGGGCGACAATTTTTTCAATGGATTCTTCAAACGCGCCAATGACCCGCGAGGCGAAAAAGGCGGTAACTAAGTTGATCGCCAACCATGCCCAACGGTTTTTTACCGAATCCCACACCGAGGCAAAAATATCTTCTTCTTCTTTCAAACCGGCTTGCGCCAGTTGCTCGGCATCGCTTTCTTCACGAATAAAGTCGACCACCGCTACCAAGGTTAAACGGCCTAAGACCCGCGCTTCTTTATCCACAACGGGGGCGGAAACAAGGTCGTAACGCTCAAACGCTTGCGCGGCATCGGCGGCATCATCGTCGGGTTCAAAAGTGACAATATCCGTCGCCATGACCGCACCAACTTCAATGTCCGGGTCGTTGATGAGTAAGGCTTCCATGGTCAAACAACCAAGTAAGCGTTCTTCGCGGTCGACCACAAAAATTTTGTCGGTATGTTCGGGCAATTCGTCAAAGCGGCGCAGATAGCGCAGCACCGCTTCGAGCGTCACATCTTCGCGCACCGAGACCAGTTCAAAATCCATCAAGGCCCCGACTGCATCTTCGGGGTAAGACATTGCGGCGCGGAGTTGTTCGCGCTCTTCGGCAGGCAAGGCGCGGAATACGTCCTCGATCACTTCTTGCGGCAAATCGGGCGCAAGGTCGGCGAGTTCGTCAGTGTCGAGGCTTTCGGCAGCGGCAACCAGTTCGTCTGGCTGCATCGACTCAATCAGCGATTCACGTACCGCATCCGACACTTCCAAGAGGATTTCGCCATCACGCTCGGCTTTGACCAAATCCCAGACCAATAAACGGTCTTTTAAAGGCAGAGCCTCCAGCACATACGCCACGTCGGCGGGGTGCATGTGGTCAAGCTTATGCCGTAATTCATTGAGGTGCTGCTTATGCACCATCTCTTCAACCAGATCATGCCGAGGCATATCTTGCCGATGCACCAAGTCCTCAACCAACCGATGGCGCGTCAGCAAAGTCTGCACTTCCACCAAGCGGTGTTGCAGATCATCACTATCGGAATGGTGGAGTTCGTCGTTCATGGTGCACCGCAGAAAAGGGGTTGCCATTTTAACGGAAAGGCTAAAGAAACGCGCACAAGGATAGTGCGAATTTATTACAGAAGAGGCTTTCTACAAGTTGCTGAAAACCGCTTAGTCTTGGCTTGTTCCCCACAAACGTGCAAATGCGGCAAGCGTTGTTGCCACGTCAATATCGCGTACATCACGGCTGTTGGGTTGCAAGAGCTCATAAGGTACGCCCCACGGATGCCAACGTTGTGCTGGCGAGTTACCAAAGAAGCACACAATGGGTTTGCCTAAACCAGCAGCAACGTGCATTGCCCCTCCATCCGACAAAATCGCCACATCTGCCAACGATAGCCCGGCAATTAACTCTCCCAACTGTCCGGTACGCACCGCTGCCACAGGTAGGTCTGACAACATGGTTAAGAGCTTGGCGGCCTTGCCATCGTCGCCGGGGTGGAAAGGATTATTTTCATCGCCAGGCGACCAGAAGACTAAAAAGCGAGCTTGGTATTGGCGATGCAACTCCCGCGCAAGAGCCGCAAAGTTTTCAATCGGCCAGCGTTGTAAGGGCTTACGCGCACTTAAATGCAGGGCGATTAAGGGCGAATGGGCTGGCAAGTCGGCGGGGGTCAATACGGTACTTGGCAAGCTCGCACGGATTTTTGCTAACAATGTTAGATCAGGAATCACCGTAGCGGGTGGAATATGGACTTCATTGACTTCAGGCTGGCTGATTTCTCCTGAAGATACTAAGGGGGCAAGCAAGCGAAAAATATCTTCTGTTTCATGATATTGGCTTGCTGCTGAGTCGCCATAGGGAATGGGCAAATCAATCGCCGCAGGCTGTTGTTCGGGGGTGACAAAGCCAATGATGTGTTTTGGTGCAAGCCAACGGGCGAGTTCTAAGGCACGTTTGGCAAACCCGCCCATTGGCAAAATGACATAATCAAATTTCTCTTGGCGTAATCGCCACAACAAGCGCAAACGTCGCCAATGCGCCCCAAGCACGCTTTCACCATCGGCATGTTTGCCCTTGGTATAGGCAAAAATCGCATCTAGATCAGGATTGCCCTGAATCGCCGGGGCGTTATAACTATTCACCAATGCCGCAAGATAGGCGTGGGGATAACGCTGACGTAGGGCGGTAAATAAGGGCGTAGTGCAAATTAAATCACCAATATTATCGCGGCGAATGATGAGGATTTTTATCTGCAGCATCTCTAACAATCTCTTCTTCGGTAGATTTCTGGCAGGCATTTAATGCTACAACCAATCCAGCACAGATAATCGCTAAGTTTGCAATACTACCAACCCAGAAACCATTTGTTAGGTTTGACATCCAGTAAGCTATGATGGGTAAAAGCAATGTAACTGCAAATCTTTTATGGAGTTTCTTTTTAGTATTTAATTGCCTAATTAGTATGTAGATGATACTACCCCACCATGCAAGAGAAAGACCCAATCCTAGTAAGCCAATTTCGAACAATACTTGCAAGAGGTAATTATGTGGATTTACCCTTCCATAAGAGGCTACTCCCTCTTGTAGATAGTAGGCAGCAATATTTGGATAGGATTTCCCCCAAATAGCTCCATAACCAAAGTCGTTAATTACCCAGGCTAGCTTTTTCCAGCCATACCCATAGCCCAAAAACGGTCTTTCACTAATTATATGCCATGCTCCCTCCCAGACAGAAAACCTAGAACTTAATCCCTCATTAGTAGTGTAGGTTTTTATATCAAATAATGATTTATATTTATTTAAATAGCCTATGTCTATATTTCCATAAAAAAAGAAGAGTATAGAAATTGTTAATATCAAGGTAAGAAATAATTTGCTATATTTATTGGCTAAGGAAAAAAGGAGTGCAATAAAAATCAAAACTAAAAGTGTTGTTCTTGAGCCATATGAAAATGTAAGTAGTAAAGCAAGCAACATCGCTAGGAAAAATCCAAATTTTAATCCCTTACATTTTATGGTGTGTAAATATCCAAGAAGTAGTGGGATGTATATTGCTGATATTAATCCGTAGCCGCCAAAAAAAGAATTGTGGCTTCTCAAGCTTATTTCAAGTTTTAGTAAAGATGACATCCCTTCTCTAAATATTTCTAGCGCAGAAATGATACTTAAAGAAATGAATCCTGCTAGTAATACAGCGAATGAGATACTTATGTGCTTATAACTTTTAACAAGAGTAATTGCTGATAAAAATAAGACAACCTGAATTAGAAGGTCTTTCCGTATTGCATTAAAGCTATCTGTGGGGTAAGGGCTTATGGATGAAGAAAGTATGCAAAATAAAACAAGAAGCCCACCAAGTATTTTATATAATGAGCTATCTATCTGTAAGACAGAGAGGGTGGGCTTACGGTTTTTTGTATATCCAATATTAATTACATGTATAAAGAGAACCAATGCTGACAATATTCTTATCCCGCCAAACTGATTAAATGGTAGAAAGAAAAGAAAAAGCAGCCAAGCTCCCCAAGCAATTGGATAGGAGGGGTGAACAAAAATTGTACGCATGGTTAGTTTAAATTTTTTAGTAGATTATGTAAGGCAGCCCCATTTTTTTCAGCATCGAAATTTGCCTGTGCTCGCTCAAGGCAATATGCCGAGATAGTGGCCTGTGTATCTGGAGAGTTATATATATACAGAATCTTTTCAGCTAGCTCTTGATAATTACCCGGAGTAAACATCAGATTCTCATCAAAACCAATAACTTCTGGTAGCCCTCCAACTTTTGAAACAAGGACTGGGCATCCTGATGCCATTGCTTCTGCAACAACAAAGCCAAATTGCTCGGCAAGGTTAATAGCAGGTAAAGATGGTAATACAAATAGACTTGCCTGTCTATATATCTCAGGAAGAGTATTATATTCAACATGGCCTAAGAAGTTTATAATTTTCTCTACTCCAAGTAGAGTAGCTACCTGTTGTATTTTTCTTTGTTGCGCTCCTTGCCCCACAAAAAGAATTTCTAAGTTTTTTATTTTTCCTATTAGGAGCTTTGCTGCATATATAAGTGTATAGCATCCTTTCCAGCTCACCAATTTTCCAACAAATAGTATTTGGAATTTATTTTTATTTATAATTCCTGGAGTGAAATTGCTAATGTCTATTCCGGGATAAATGTGAGTAATTTTTTCTTCTTTTATACCCTCGAGTAAAAGTACTTCTTTACACGTCTTTGTAATTGCCACAAAGTGATCGATGTAATTAAAGGAGAAATCCCGGATAAAAAATGAACGTTCATCAAAAACATCCACAAAAGGAATAGTGAATGGAATCCAGTAAATTAATTTGAATTTGTATCCTTCTGCCTTGAGTGATGCTAACGTATATAAAGAACGATCTGAACCAGTAATGGCTATATCAAAAGCACCTTTGTCAAGGGCGTTTTTTATTTCAAAATAGAAAAAATCTTTCTTTTTGTCAAAATTGTTTTTTCTATGTCGAATCCATGCCGATAGTGGGTTATTAATCATATGCCTAAACTCATTTTTTTTGTGTAGAATATGCAATGGATGAGGTGAGACATTAAGACCTGATTTGTTGTTTTCAGCAATAAATAATATTGTATTAGGTATAGAGTCAAATAACTGAGAGAAATATCTTCCAATACCATAATCTTTAAATACGGCTAGCTTCACTATTAACCTCTTAGCTTAAATGATTTTTCTAGATTAAAAATAAGTTTTTCTTGCATTAATTTATTTTCCCCAATCTCCGCAATACAGGCGCGTGTGCCAAGATGGCATTGGTAGGGCGCGTCGAAACTGTGGGAACAGGGGGCGCAGGGGAGTTGGCTGTTGATGATGATGGCGTGTTGCCCGAGCGGGCGTTGGTCATTGGCATCGGCAGGCCCCATGAAGTCGATGACTGGCACACCCAGCGCGTCTGCCAAATAGGTTGCCCCGGAATCAACCCCGATAAAGCCATCTAAAGCGGCTAATAAACCGGGTAACTCGCCCAAACTCCATTGCCCGGTGCTGTCTTTGACCCGTGCTTGTTCGTTGGGGCTTAAGGTTGCCAGCAAGGTTTGCGCGGCGGCTTGGTCGGCAGACGTGCCAATTAAGACCACGCTACCGGCGGTTTGCGTTAAGAGCAAGCGCGTGAGTTGTGCAATCTGTGCCGCATTCATTGCCTTCATACGATTTCCTGCGCCCAATCCTAGACCAAAGATAGGTTGAGGAAAATTAAGCACTTCCAACTTGCCTTTTGCGGCAATTTCTTGGCTTAGACCAACTTGATTCGGTAAGGCGAGTAATGCTGGGCTAAGGCGAATCCCCAACCCTGCGAGGGCGCGGAGGGCGGTTTCGCGGAACAGTCGCCCGGTTTGATGCGCTTCACCATGACTCAATAAAGGCCATGCCCAACGTGCCGAACCTTGGCGACGATCAGGCAACACCGACACCCGCCACGGCAAGCCTGCCCATAAGGGAACAAGGAAAGTGTTCATGTTCGGACTGAGTACCAGCACCGCATCAAATCGTTCTTGGCGCAGCAGTTGCCAAAAAAAGCGTTTCCCCGCCCATGCCCGCCAACCCTGTGCAGGCAAGAGGTGAATCGCATCAATCTTCTCGCCTAAACCTTGGGCTAAAGGCAAATTCACTGGATGCAATAACGCCGCGACATGCGCTTCTGGACGCGCTTGTTTTAGGGCGGTAAAGACAGGAGTGGTGGCGACGAAATCGCCGATTTTCGCCGTTTGCACAACGAGCAAGCGTTGCCACTGACCTTGTGTATTGCGGGTGCGGCGGAACAATGTGCGCAAAATTAAGAGTGGGGCAAACAGCCAGGTCAGTAGCAGATACATCATCTTAGGTTCGCCTCGCGCTCTGCGTGTACATGTGCTTGGGCGGTGCGGGCTAAAACGGCACTGACTCCGGCAACATACGTGGCAATCGAAAAATTTGCGACCACACGTTGTCGCCCGGCTGCGCCCATTGTTTGCCTAAGTTCCGGGTTCTTCCACAAAGTACGTAATGCTTTTACTAATTCTGCAATATCCCCATACGAGTATAAAAGCCCCGTTTCCCCTTGAATAATCAGTTCATTTGTCCCCGTGACATTTGAACCTACTACAGGTTTTCTGGTTAACATTCCCTCTAAAACAACTCTTGGTAATCCCTCCTTAGCAGAGCACAAAACACAAACATCTAAGGCTTGCACCCATGCTAATGGTTGTGTTTGGAAGCCAAGAAAATGCACAATGTCTTCAATTTGTTGTTCTTTAACAAAAGTTTTTAATTCATGCTCTTGAGGACCTTCTCCAAGAATTAAAACATGAACAGGTATTCCCTCTTGATGTAACTGAACAACCGCCATTAGGAGATGCAAGATACCTTTACGTACGGTAAGTTGCCCTACCGTTCCAATCACAAATGAATTATCGGGCAAGGAAAGTTGTTGAATGGGAGGTAAAGAAATAGAACCATCAATTGCGTTATACACCACAGAGACTAATTCGGGCTGAACCCCTTTGCTTACCAGCGTATTAGCAACACCTTGTGAGACAGCAATGATGTGTGGTTGCACCTGATTGATTACATTAACTTCTTGAGGACGTAATGTCGGTTCAATACGGCAATGTTGCACCAAGGGAATCCCCACCTCGGCGGCAGCAAAATAGCCTTCAAGGTTAGACGAGGGCTGATTGTTCATGTACAACAAATCAAAGTGGCCTTGACGTAACAAGGCGGCAATTTGCCGGGCAGCGGGTTGAATCCGCCAGACATGGTCAATCGTTAATACCGCCTGTTGTCGCCACCGCTTCTGCCAAGCTAAGACTCCGCGCGCGACTTCCTTCGCCAGCTTTGCCCACCACGGTTGCTGAGGCAGCGTGAGTAAATGTAAGGGAATGCCAATCGCCGCCAGCTCTTCGGAGAGTAACCGCCCCGTTTGTCCTTTTGGATAATCTTTGTAAAAACAACAGGTAACAGCAAATTGCTGGCGGTCGATACGTTTGAG
>CAZOBT010000032.1:0-14406 GCA_964578025.1 uncultured Rhodocyclaceae bacterium
AGGCGTACATTTTGCCAGAGCGTGCAAGTTTGATTGCTGGGCGCATTGAAGGCCACCCCGATGGCTATGGTTTTTTGGTACGGGATGATGGTGAACCAGATATTTTCCTTGAGCAACGCCAAATGGCGAAAGCCTTACATGGTGATCGGGCGTTAGTGAAGGCTCTTGGTGTCGATCGTAAAGGGCGGGTTGAAGGCAGCATTGTTGAAGTGACTGAACGGGTCAATAGCCGTTTAGTCGGACGTGTGAATATTGAACATGGGATTATTTTAGTTACGCCAGAAAATCGCCGCATTAACCAAGATATTTTGATTCCGCCCGAGCGCAAGGCGAAGATTAAGCCGCAAAAAGGCCAAATTGTGATGGTGGAAATCATTGAGCAGCCATCCAAACATACCTCACCCATTGGGCGCATTGTCGAAGTGATTGGTAACTACGCGGATCCGGGCATGGAAATTGAGATTGCCTTGCGTAAACACGAGTTACCCTTCCAGTTTTCTGCAGCAGTGTTAGAAGAAAACAAAAAAGTCCCAGACAAAGTACGCAAAGGTGATTGGAATTGGGCAGAAGGCTTGCGCCGTGAAGATTTGCGCCATTTGCCTTTGGTCACGATTGATGGCGAAACAGCCAGAGACTTTGATGATGCGGTGTATTGTGAAAAGAATGGGCGAAATTGGCGGCTCTTTGTGGCGATTGCCGATGTTTCACATTACGTGAAGCCGGGAATGGCCTTAGATCGTGAAGCCTTGGCGCGGGGCAATTCGGTGTATTTCCCGCGCCGTGTTATTCCGATGTTGCCAGAGCGGCTCTCTAACGGCATTTGCTCGCTTAACCCACAGGTAGAACGCTTGGCGATGGTGTGTGAGATGGAGATTACCTACGCCGGAAATATTAAGAGCTATCGCTTTATCCCGGCAGTGTTCGTTTCTCATGCACGTTTAACCTACACCCAAGTATGGAATTGGCTATCTGGTGCGGCGCAGCCTGAGTTGCCAGAGCAGCAAGCCCTACTGCCACATTTGCAAAATCTGTATCGGCTGTTCCAAGTCTTATTGAAGGCGCGGCATAAGCGCGGGGCGATTGATTTTGAAACGGTTGAAACGCAGATGTTGTTTAACGAGCAAGGCAAAATTGACAACATTGTTCCTGTCGTGCGTAACGATGCGCATCGTTTAATCGAAGAATGTATGTTGGCAGCCAACGTCTCGGCTTCGGATTTTTTGAAGAAGCATAAACATGCGGTGTTGTATCGCGTCCATGAAGGCCCCACCACCGAACGCTTGCAGAATTTACAAACCTTTTTGCGTGAATTTGGCTTGTCTTTAGGGGGCGGCGATGATCCGAAAGCCAAAGATTACGCCGTATTGCTCGAAAGCATTAAGGGGCGCAGTAATGTACAGTTGCTGCAAACGGTGATGTTACGTTCCCTACGGCAAGCGATGTATAGCCCAGACAACGTTGGGCATTTTGGTTTGGCTTATGAAGGTTATACCCACTTTACCTCACCAATCCGCCGTTATCCCGATCTCTTAGTGCATCGGGCGATTAAGGCCGTACTCCAAGGCAAAACTTACTCACCCGGCGATTGGGAAGAGGTTGGCCTGCATTGTTCGCAAACCGAACGCCGCGCCGATGAAGCGACGCGCGATGTGGAAACATGGCTGAAGTGCTATTACATGCAAGGGCGCATCGGCGAAGAGTTCACTGGCACAATTTCTGCTGTAACCTCATTTGGCTTATTTGTCGCCTTAGATGCCGTGTATGTTGAAGGTTTGGTGCATGTCTCTGACTTAGGTGCAGACTATTTTGTATATGACAAAGTAAAACATCAAATGCTTGGCGAACGTACTGGCTTGGTCTATCGCTTAGGTGATGCGGTGCGGGTGCAATTGGTGAGGGTCGATTTAGAAAGTGGCAAAATTGATTTTGTGCTGCGTTCGGAAAAAGAGTCAGGTGGCAATGGTGGCAAAGGCAGTGGCAAAGGCGGTAAAAAAGAAGGCTTTGCGAAACGCCGAAGATAACCTAGTATCGCTCGCGGCTTATTTTTATTCTTAAGTAATATTGAGGAGAGCAAAAGATGTTAGTTCGGGAAATTATGCGGATTAAAGGTTCGGTGTTGTATACCGCCAAACCGGGTGATTCTTTGATGTTAGCGGTAGAAACCATGGCAGAACTGGATGCAGGTTCGCTGGTGGTAATGGATCAAGGCAAGATGGCAGGGATGCTGACTTTCCGTGAAGTCTTGCGGGCGATGCGTGACCATGCAGGTAATGTGACTGAGCTGAAAGTCGCAGATGTGATGGTAAAAGACCCGGTAACGGCTGATGTGGCAATGGAAGCCAACGAACTGCGCCGCTTGATGATCGAAAAACACATGCGTTACCTCCCAGTGATGGAAGGCAGCGATTTACAAGGCGTGATTTCTTTCCTCGACATTGCCAAGGCCGTGCTGGAAGAACAGAGTTTTGAAAATCAGATGCTGAAAAACTACATCAAAAACTGGCCAGCGGAAGAAGAAAAAGCCTAGGCTTTTTGCCTCTGTGCGTAACATGCTTCCCATATTTGGTCTATAAGCCAATAAGCTAAGTTAAATATGCTTTATTGGCTTATTTTTAATTTGGTCTTTATTTTTGCTTTGTTGCAATAGACCAAATTGCCTGCACCAAAAAAAGGCACGCCCTTAGGTTTAAAAGGGCTTGTGTTAGAATTAAGACCAAAACCACAAGTTCTTTAGGAATGCTAAATGTCAGGTAATACCTTTGGCATGTTATTTTCAGTGACTTCGTTTGGCGAGTCACATGGCCCAGCGATTGGTTGTGTTGTTGATGGTTGTCCCCCCGGTTTGGCCTTGTCAGAAGCGGATATTCAGATCGAACTGGATCGGCGCAAGCCCGGAACTTCCCGCCACGTTACGCAACGCCGCGAGCCAGATACGGTAGAAATTCTGTCTGGTGTGTTTGAAGGCAAAACGACAGGTACGCCGATTGCCTTGCTGATTCGCAACCAAGATCAGCGCAGCAAAGATTACGGCAATATCGCGCAAACCTTCCGCCCCGGTCATGCCGATTACACCTACACGCAAAAATACGGCTTCCGTGATTATCGCGGTGGTGGGCGTTCCTCAGCGCGTGAAACAGCCGTGCGTGTGGCAGCGGGGGCAATTGCAAAAAAATGGCTGAAAGAACGTTATGGCATCACCATTTTTGGGTGGATGAGCCAACTTGGCCCGATTGAAATCCCGTTTGTTGATGCGGCTGAAATTCGTAATAACAGCTTTTTTGCACCTAATGCGGCGGTCGTACCAGAGCTAGAAAGCTATATGGATCAGCTCCGCAAGGCCTGTGATTCGGTTGGGGCAAAAATTACTGTCACCGCGCAAGGCGTGCCACCCGGCTGGGGCGAACCCGTGTATGACCGTTTAGATGCCGAAATTGCTTATGCAATGATGAGCATCAATGCAGTGAAAGGTGTGGAAATCGGCGCAGGCTTTGCCTCGATTAGCCAACGCGGTAGCGAACATGGTGACGAGCTAACGCCAGCAGGTTTCTTGTCAAACAATGCGGGTGGGATTCTTGGTGGCATTTCTAGCGGGCAAGAAATTGTGGTGAATATGGCAATTAAGCCGACGGCCTCAATTTACCAGCCTCGGCAAACCATTGATTTGGCAGGCAATCCACAAACCGTTGCTACCGAAGGGCGGCACGATCCATGTGTTGGGATTCGCGCTACACCGATTGCCGAAGCGATGTTGGCCTTGGTGCTGATCGACCACGCGTTACGCCATCGGGCGCAATGTGGGGATGTGGTGTGTGCTACCCCCATTATTCCAGCACAAGTGCAACAAAATTAAGTTAAGAAACTCATAATTTCAACGATTAATCAACCAGTTACCGTAGGGATGTCTCGTTTAGTTAGACTGGCTGTGCGAGGGTATGCTGTGGTAGCACAATTAAGTAAAAGGGAGTTGTTATGCAAGTAGAACACCACGATCTTCATCATGAATTACCTGAATTTGCCGATGCAATTCATACCCTGAAAGTCGGAAACGCCCACTTTGCCAAGCTGTTTGATACCTATCATGAGCTGACCAACAAGGTAGAAAATCTGGAAGAGCAAGATGTGCCTGTTTCTGACTTTGCAATTGAAGAAATGAAGAAAGAGCGTCTGAAACTCAAAGATCAGCTGTATCACATGTTGGTTGGTTTCCGTGCTGGTCAGGAAAGTACAACGGCACAGTAAGTCGGTCGTACAAGGTAAAACCAAAAAAGCTCGCAATGATTTGTGGGCTTTTTTGTTGAAAAGTACAAAATATTACAAAAGCTCAAACACTTGAATAATAAGAAGAACTATAAAATCCCCCAATAAATCTTGTGTTGTTAGGGGAAATAAAATGCAAACACGGCAAATAAAGGGTTTTACCCTGATTGAACTTGTCATTGTGATTGTCATCTTGGGAGTTTTGGCAGCGACTGCCCTACCCAAATTTGTTGATCTAGGCAAGGATGCGCGAATTGCGAAAGTCAAAGCAATGGAAGGCGCGTTGCGTGCAACAGCGGCGATGTGGAATGGCGTGTGTCAGACACAAGGTATTTGCTCCTCAAATGCAACTTCCGTGGTGACTTATCAAGGTAAGAAAGTATGGATGTTTGCTGCGTATCCAGATTCTGGTGATGTGATTGGTGTTGATCCAGCGGTAAGTTATGCGCAGATTGATAGCCTCGTGGAGACCACAGGTTATGACATTACAAAAGTTGACAATGCAACCACCCGCTTTGCTGTACAAGGAGCATCAACAGCCACAAGTTGTGCAGTGACTTATAAGCAAGCTTCAGCCAGTGCGCCACCGGTTATTACGCCATATATTGATTGCTAACTTTTATTGTTTTCACCTAAGCTAGGGGATTCGGTTTTTACCCATCCCCATGCTGCCCCTCCCGCCTGCTGCCCGCCTTGCCGGGTATTATTTTTTCTACTTTGCCTTTATCGGCGTTTTTTCTCCCTATTTTTCCCTGTATTTACAATCGCTTAACTTCTCAGCATGGGATATTGGCGTATTGATGTCGCAAATGCAGTTAATGCGCTTGTGTGGGCCGTATGTGTGGGGTTGGTTGGCGGATCGGGGGTGGGAGCGTTTACGCATTATTCGTTTTGCGGCAGTGACCAGTTGCCTAGGGTTTGCCAGCTTTTTTTGGCTAGAAACCTTACCGCCGATGCTAGTCGCGATGGCGATTTTGGCCTTCTTCTGGAGTGCGGCTTTACCCTTGGTCGAAACCTTAACCTTTGACCACCTCTACCAAACACCAAGCCGTTATGGGCGGATTCGTTTGTGGGGGTCAATCGGTTTTATCGTCGCGGTGCTAGGTACGGGCTACCTATTGGATAGCCTGCCAAGTCGGGGCGTAGTGTGGCTGGCGTTTCTGGTGTTATGCGGGATTATTGCCTGCGCTTTTTTGCTGCCTGCTGCTCCCAGACAGTATCGCCATGCGCAGGTAGCACAAGATATTCGGCAAATTTTACGGCGTTCAGAAGTGAAAGCGTTCTTTGCGGCCTGTTTTGCGATGTCGGCGGCGCATGGGGCGTTGTATGTGTTTTATTCCATCCATGCGACAAATGCGGGCTATAGCAAAGGGGCGGTGGGGTGGCTGTGGGCCTTAGGGGTGATTGCCGAGATCGTAGTTTTTTTGCTCATGCCAAAACTTAGTCTACGCTTTGGTCTAAAGAAGCTATTGCTCTTTAGTTTCCTTGTGGCATGTATTAGATTCGTGATGATTGGTTGGTTGGTCGACAACTTGGTCTTTACGATTTTTGCGCAATTACTGCATGGCTTTACCTTTGGCAGCTACCATGCAGCGGCAATTGCATTGGTAAATCGTTGGTTTGCCGGGTCATGCCAAGGCCGGGGGCAAGCTTTGTATTCGAGCATTTCCTTTGGTGCAGGCGGTTTGCTCGGTGGTTTGCTCAGTGGCTGGTTATGGGAAGTGTGGGGTGCGGCGTGGACGTACACTCTGAGCGCCGGATTCGCGCTGCTCGGAGCGTTCTTAATTGCGCAGTGGCTGCAAGAGCTTGAAGATACGGCGTAATGCCTGATTTTCCGGGCTGGCTGTGCCATAATCCGCAGCTTTCCGGCTCTTTTGACTACTATGCCGCAGACCTTATACGACAAACTTTGGCAAAGCCATGTCGTCCATCAAGAAGACGACGGTACGGCTCTTATTTACATTGATCGTCATCTGGTGCACGAAGTCACCAGCCCGCAAGCCTTTGAAGGCTTAAAACTGGCGGGGCGTAAGCCGTGGCGAGTTTCCTCGATTGTGGCAACTGCTGACCACAATACCCCAACCAATCATTGGGATCGTGGCATTGAAGACCCCGTGTCCCGGCAACAGGTTGAAACCTTAGATGCCAATATCCGCGAAGTCGGAGCCTTGGCTTACTGGCCGTTTAAAGACCCACGCCAAGGCATTGTGCATGTGGTTGGGCCAGAAAATGGCGCAACCTTGCCCGGCATGACCGTTGTTTGTGGCGATTCGCATACTTCAACACATGGCGCGTTAGCCTGTATGGCGCATGGGATTGGTACGTCAGAAGTTGAACACGTCATGGCAACACAATGCCTGTTGCAAAAGAAATCCAAAACCATGCTGGTGCGGGTGGAAGGCCAATTAGGTAAAGGTGTTGGCGCGAAAGACATCGCACTCGCCGTGATTGGCAAAATCGGTACCGCTGGCGGTACGGGCTATGCGATTGAATTTGCAGGTAGTGCGATTCGTGGCTTGTCCATCGAAGGTCGGATGACCTTGTGCAATATGGCCATTGAAGGCGGCGCACGCATGGGCTTTGTCGCCGTTGATGACAATACGATCAATTACTTGCGTGGTCGTCCTTTCTCGCCCAGCGGTGCAGATTGGGATAACGCCGTGGCCTATTGGCGCACTTTGACCTCAGACGAGGGCGCGACGTTTGATGCAGTGGTCGATATTCCCGCTGCCAGCATTCAGCCACAAGTCACCTGGGGTACGTCGCCGGAAATGGTGATGGCGATTAACGAGTTAGTCCCTGATCCCGCCAAACAAAGTGATCCCGTGAAACGTGAAGGCATGGAACGCGCCCTGCAATACATGGGGTTGCAGCCAAATGTGCCGATCAATACGGTGAAGATTGATAAGGTCTTTATTGGTTCATGCACCAATTCACGGATCGAAGATTTACGCCAAGCCGCCGCCGTCATCAAAGGCCGTTCTGTCGCGCCAAACGTGAAATTAGCCCTAGCCGTTCCCGGTTCTGGTTTAGTCAAACGCCAAGCCGAAGCGGAAGGGTTAGACAAAATCTTTATCGCCGCTGGTTTTGAATGGCGTGAACCCGGTTGCTCGATGTGTTTGGCGATGAATGCTGACCGCTTAGAGCCGGGCGAGCGTTGTGCCTCAACCTCGAATCGCAACTTTGAAGGCCGCCAAGGCCCTGGTGGGCGTACTCATTTGTTGAGTCCAGCGATGGCCGCCGCCGCCGCGATTGCTGGGCATTTTGCCGATGTGCGTGACGTTCTTTAATCAAGGATAGTCGTCATGAAAAAAGTCATCCTAAAAAAGCTGTGTGCTTTGCTCGCTATCGTCGCGGTAAGTTCAAGCCTTACCGCATGTAACACCGTACAAGGTGTTGGTCGAGATATTCAACGCGGCGGTCAGGCATTGGAAAAGGTAGCCCGATAATGGAAAAGTTTGTACGTTTTGCTGGGTTGGTCGCGCCCTTGGATCGCGCTAACGTCGATACCGATGCCATCATCCCCAAGCAATTTTTGAAGTCGATCAAACGTTCTGGCTTTGGCCCGAATGCCTTTGACGAATGGCGGTATATGGATGTGGGGCAACCCGGTCAGGATTGCAGCAACCGCCCGAAAAATCCCAATTTCGTGTTGAACCAAGCGCGTTACCAAGGGGCGCAAGTCCTGCTGACGCGGCAAAACTTTGGCTGTGGTTCATCGCGTGAACATGCACCGTGGGCATTGCTCGACTATGGGTTCAAAGTGATCCTTGCCGAAAGTTTTGCAGATATTTTCTTTAATAACTGCTTCAAAAACGGCATTCTGCCTATCGTCTTACCCAAAGAGGAAATGGATGCTTTATTTGGTCTAGTTGAGCAAAACCCAGGTTACACCTTGGTCATTGACCTAGAACAGCAGTTGGTCTTGCGTCCCGACGGGCATGGCATTCCGTTTAGCGTTGATGCCTTCCGTAAAGAATGTTTGCTCAATGGCTGGGACGACATTGGCTTGACCTTGCGCCACGCCGAAAAAATCCGCGAATTTGAAGCGAAACGCCAAGCCGAACAGCCGTGGCTGTTTCGTCAAGCGTAAATCCAAGGAAATCAGTAATGACGATGAAGATTTGTGTATTACCCGGTGACGGGATTGGCCCAGAAATTATTGCTGAGGCAGTGCGTGTATTAAACGCTTTGGATTTGCCCTTAGAAATGGAAGAGGGTTTATTGGGTGGTTGCGCGGTGGATGCTACGGGCAATCCTTACCCCGAAGCCACACAAAAGCTGGCACAAGCCGCTGATGCGGTGTTGTTAGGTGCAGTCGGTGGTCCACAATGGGACAACTTGCCGCGTGAGCAACGCCCTGAGCGTGGCTTGTTAGGGATTCGCAAGCAACTCGGTTTGTTTGCTAATTTGCGCCCTGCCATTCTCTACCCCGAACTGGCGAATGCCTCTTCCTTAAAGCCAGAAGTGGTCGCAGGCTTGGATATTTTGATTGTGCGTGAATTGACGGGGGATATTTACTTCGGTCAGCCACGCGGCATTGAACTGCGTGACGGTGAACGGTTTGGCTTTAACACCATGCACTACACCGAAAGCGAAATCCGTCGTATTGGGCGTGTGGCCTTTGAAGCGGCACGTAAGCGCAATAAAAAGGTCTGTTCCGTGGACAAAATGAACGTCTTGGAATGCACCCAGTTGTGGCGTGATGTGATGAATGAGCTTGCCCCCGAGTACCCTGACGTTGAGTTGACCCATATGTTGGTGGACAACGCCGCGATGCAGTTGGTTAAAGCTCCCAAGCAGTTTGATGTGATGGTGACGGGCAATATGTTTGGTGACATCTTATCGGACGAAGCCTCCATGCTGACTGGCTCGATCGGGATGCTGCCTTCTGCCTCTTTGGATGCGAATAACAAAGGCTTGTACGAGCCATCACATGGTTCTGCCCCAGACATCGCTGGCAAAGGTGTCGCTAATCCATTAGCCACAATTCTTTCTGCTGCGATGATGTTGCGCTACACCTTTAATCAAGAAGCTGCCGCGCAACGCATTGAAAATGCCGTGAAAAAAGTGCTGGCGCAAGGCTTGCGTACAGGTGATATTTACGAACCCGGCACCCAAAAAGTTGGGACGAAGGCAATGGGTGATGCTGTCTTAGCGGCCCTGTAAGTCTCGCGCAATTTCCCAGAAATTCCCCTGAAGCCCCTTGAACGATAAAGAGAAATAAGGAGAGTATGACAATGAAAAAGGTTGGTTTAGTTGGTTGGCGTGGCATGGTTGGCTCTGTGCTGATGCAACGCATGGTCGAAGAAGGCGATTTCGCCCACATCGAGCCAGTGTATTTCTCCACCTCGAACGCGGGTGGCAACGCCCCCGCGTTTGGTGGTAAAGAAGCGGCGGATGTCTTGCAAAACGCCACAGACATCGCGGCTTTAAAGAAAATGGACATCATCGTCACCTGTCAAGGTGGCGACTACACCAAGGAAGTGTTCCCCAAGCTACGTGCCGAAGGCTGGAATGGGCATTGGATTGATGCCGCATCTTCCTTGCGTATGGCGGATGATGCAGTGATCGTTCTTGATCCGGTCAACATGCACGTCATCAAAGATGCCTTAGCCAAAGGCGGCAAAAACTGGATCGGTGGTAACTGCACCGTTTCCTTGATGCTGATGGGTATCGGTGGTTTGTTCCAGCATGATTTGGTCGAATGGGTATCTTCCATGACCTACCAAGCCGCTTCTGGAGCGGGGGCGCAAAATATGCGTGAATTGATCGCGCAAATGGGCGCAATCCATGCGTCTGTTGCCGATTTATTGGCGGATCCAGCTTCTGCGATTTTGGACATCGACCGCAAAGTCGCCGAAACCATCCGCTCCGATGCTTTCCCCAAGAAAAACTTCCGCAACACCCCCTTGGCAGGTAGCTTGATTCCGTGGATTGATGTGCCAGTGGACAACGGGCAATCCAAAGAAGAATGGAAGGGCGGCGCAGAATGCAACAAGATTCTCGGTAAGCCAGCCTTCCGTAGCCAAGGTTCAATCCCAATTGATGGCCTTTGTGTGCGGATCGGCGCAATGCGTTGCCACTCACAAGGCTTGACCATCAAGCTCAAGAAGGATGTGCCGTTAGACGAAATCAGCGCGATTATCGCCAACAACAATCAATGGGCGAAAGTCGTGCCTAACGAGCGTGAAATCTCTGAACGCGAACTGACTCCCGCCGCCGTCACTGGCACGCTGACCGTTCCCGTTGGACGTTTACACAAACTGGCAATGGGCAACGACTACCTCGGCGCATTCACCTGTGGCGACCAATTGTTATGGGGTGCAGCAGAACCCTTACGCCGTATGTTGCGTATCTTGTTGGAAGCGTGAGTAAGACTGTGATGTAAGAAGAAAAGGCTAGTCAGTATTACACTGACTGGCCTTTTTTTATGGCATTTGCCAAGTTGTTTGGCATTTTCTGATCCAACAGAACATAACAGAAGGCAAAAATTATAGGCAACAAAAAAGCAGGGATAACCCTGCTTTTTTGCTTGGAACTAAAAAGACGGAGCGAAGAATTACTTCTTAGCTTCTTCTTTCTTAGCTTCCATACCAGCCATGCCGGACATACCGGACATGCCAGCCATACCAGCTTGAGCAGGAGCAGCAGCACCAGCCATACCGGACATGCCGGACATACCAGCCATACCAGCTTGAGCGGGAGCAGCAGCACCAGCCATGCCACTCATACCTGCCATGCCGGACATACCAGCCATGCCAGCCTCAGCCTTAGGAGCTTCAACCTTAGGAGCTTCAGGAGCCTTAGGAGCTTCAGGAGCCTTGGAGCAGGCGGAAACGGCCAGAGCGAGCAGAGCAGCAACGAGGAGAGACTGTTTCATTTGGATTCCCTTATCAGTAGTATAAAAACTTGCAACTAAATCCTTATCGGTCAGAAGCATCTGACCAGCTTCCGATTATACAACTTTTGCTTTGTTTGTGTGGTGCACCATTCTTTTGAATCTTCTGCGAAAAGAATGCAAATACTGTTAACTAATCAACCTAATTTAACAATAGCAACAGAAATATTATCGCCATAGCCATCGCTGCGATCACGAGCACGTTGAATTAGCACCGCGCAAGCTTGCCGCGCACTCATACTTGTAATCGTTTCTCCCAGCTCTTCATCGGTAAAGTAAGCCCATAAGCCATCTGAACATAAAAGAAAACTATCCCCAGTACGCAAATCACGAGTTTGGTTGAAATCAACTCGTGGTGCATCTGTGCCACCAATTGCCGTAATTAAAATATTTTTATTGGGATGGTGCTCAGCCTGTTCAGGGGTAATTTGCCCAGCGCTTAGCAATTCTTCCACATAAGAATGATCTCGGCTGCGAGTGAGTAAGCTTTTACCTCGGAAATAGTAAAAACGGCTATCACCACAATGCGCCCAACTTGCCATACCGGGTTGTAAGAGCAAAGCAACTGATGTGCTATGGGGGTCTTTTTCGTTGATATAACGAGTCGCACGAATAATTTCATGCGCTTCATTCACACTCGTGCGTAACAAGCCTTCGGCAGAATCTGCCCGCGGAACAAAAGAGCGCAAATTACTTTGTAAGGTATGCACCACTTGTTCTGCCGCTAATGTGCCACCAGTGTGACCACCCATACCATCAGCAACAACAGCGACAACGACACCTTTGAAACGATCATGTGGCAAGAAAGCCACACGGTCTTGTTGTTCTTTGCGATCCCCAATATGTTGGGCAATGCAGGCATCAACTTTCAGTGCCAAGGCGAATTTCCTTCCTATTTTATTTCGTCAACACGCGGTGCTATGTGGCTTAAATCACTTGCATTATTTAAAGGTGGCAAGTGCGCTGGTAAATGTGTTTCTTTGTTTGATGTTTTTGATTTTTGTTTTAAACGGCTATAGGTACGTAGTGACATCAACGTGCCGATAAGTGACAGAATCGGCCCACCAACAAGTAACAGTTGAATTTTTTGGTCATCACTAAGCATTATTAATAAATTAGCCCTGAATAATCATTAACATCAATTTTGGCGAGATTGTAGCTGAATTTATGAAGCCAACCTGTCACAAGTGCGTAACAGTTATTGCCACACTATTAATTATTAGAAAACTTATCACGCCAATGTAGCCCCGCACTTGTCAAATTTACGGGCTTATATTCACACCCCACCCAGCCTTGATAACCCAGTTGATCTAAACGCGGCAATAAAGTTTGATAAGGGATTTCGCCTGTTCCCGGCTCATGGCGACCGGGAAAGTCGGCGAGTTGGCAATGTTGAATGTGGGCAATACCTTGTTCTAACCACGCTCCCACATCACCCGTCATGATATGCGCATGATACATGTCATATTGCACAAAGACATTCGGATGCGCAATTTGCTCGCGTAGGGCAAAGGCTTTCTCTGGGGTGTCTAAGTAATAGCCAGGCATATCAATACGGCTGTTGATGGGTTCAATCAATAAGCGAATGCCTGCGCTGGCACAGAGTGTGGCGGCATGGCGAATATTGTGGATAAAACAAGCGGTAATTTCAGCCTCGTTAGCCTCTTTGCTCCCCGCTGGACGTAGGCCAGACATGGCATGAAGGCGGGTACAGCCTAAGGTTTTGGCATAGCTAATCGCCAGCTCTAAACCCTCGGCAAATTCTGTTTCACGCCCAGGATGGCAAGCCATGCCGCGCTCTCCTGCGGCCCAATTTCCGGCAGGCAGATTAAATAACACTTGTTCTAAGTGGTTTTCTGCCAACCAAGCGGCAATTTGCTCCGCTGGATAATCATAAGGAAACAAATATTCAACCCCGCGAAAACCAGCCGCAGCGGCAAGGGTGAAACGTTGGGGGAAATCGACTTCGGTAAATAAAAAACTCAGATTCGCAGCAAACTTTGGCATGGTGAGGACAGTCTGTGACAAAGGGCGAACAGTATAATCTGCGCCCTCTAATTACATTCAATAGCTTAAATTTTCAGGAGAAAGCCTTCATGAGCGAGCAAAAGAGCGAAGCAAATAGCCAACGTAGCGGTAACCGCCTTTCTAAAATTGTCACCCGAACCGGTGATGCGGGGACGACTGGCTTAGGTGATGGTTCACGTACCACCAAAGATGCCTTGCGTGTGGCGGCGATGGGGGATGTGGATGAGCTGAATTCAGCGATTGGCTTGTTGTTATGTGAAGAACTGCCAGACGCTGTACGTGCGGTATTGGATAGCATCCAACATGATTTGTTTGATCTGGGCGGTGAGCTATGTTTGCCCGGCATGAATGTGATGAAAGATGCGCAAGTGGCGCGTTTAGAGGAAGTTGTTGGCATATTTAATGCCGATTTGCCGATGCTGAAAGAATTTATTCTGCCCGGTGGCACGCGCCCCGCTGCTTTGGCGCATTTGTGCCGTACCATTTGCCGCCGTGCCGAACGCGCCTTGGTACGCTTGGGCAATGAAGAAAATGTTTCCGATGCTGCCCGTCGTTATTTAAATCGTTTATCTGATCTGCTCTTCGTTTTAGGGCGACATCTCAATCAAGTCGCCGGGCGGGGTGACGTGCAATGGGTTAAAGGAAAGAACGCTTAAGATGGAATTTCCC
This sequence comes from uncultured Rhodocyclaceae bacterium, assembly GCA_964578025.1. GTDB lineage: Bacteria > Pseudomonadota > Gammaproteobacteria > Burkholderiales > Rhodocyclaceae > CAZOBT01. The sequence continues at coordinate 13,856 of CAZOBT010000032.1, forward strand.
AGCACGACACATGGGCGCACGCCCTTACATACTCGGCAAATCGACATTCAAGGCTTTTTGCGTGACGATGGCCTGTTTGATTTAGAGGCCAAATTACTTGATTTCAAACATCAAGATTTTGCTCTACGTTCTGGGATACGTCGTGCCGGGGAGGCGGTGCATGATTTAGGGCTGCGTGTCACGATTGATAAAGAATTTACTGTTCGTGAGGTCGTTGCCATTTCTGCCAGTACGCCCTACCCTAGTGCGTGTGAAACGATTACCCCAGCGTATCAAAAACTGCTTGGCTTGAACCTAAAGCAAGGATTTCGCAAAGCGGTACTGCATCATTTTGCTGGGGTTGCAGGCTGTGCACATTTAACCGAATTATTATTTTCACTGCCAACCGCTGCCATTCAGACCTTTGCTACCTTACGCAAACGCAGCGACACACAACACCAACGCCCCTTTGAAATCGACGGCTGCCATGCCTTGTCGTGTCATGGTGCGACGGTGCGTGAACACTACCCGGAATGGTACGAACCACTGGCAGAAAAAACGCGTGTCAATCC